>JAIOTF010000169.1 GCA_021107195.1 Anaerolineaceae bacterium
ATGGCCGCCCGCTGTGCAGCCACATGACCTACTACGGTAAACCCGGCGACTATGTGATGCGGATTGCGCTTTCTTATTTTGGCCCGATGCGGGTTGAATTGATCGAAGTGGGCGAAGGCGATACTGTCTATGCCGATTTTATTGCTGAACATGGCTATGGTTCGCACCACTTTGGGCTTCTCGTAGACGATATGCAAGAGGCAATCAAACAAGTTGAGGATGCTGGTTTTATGGTCATCATGGATGGGGCGGGATTCGGTCCTGATGGCGATGGGCACTATGCTTACCTCGACACAGAGGAAAAGCTGGGGGTGACCCTCGAGCTGATCGAACGTCCGGCGCGCCGTTACCCACCGGAAAAAATCTATCCACCACAAAAATAGGGAAAATAACGACCCGGCAGGGTCCATTTGGAGGGTATTGCAACATGGCAAAAAAAATTATTGAAGATGCTGTCGATGACGCAGCGAAATGGATTGAAGAACAGGGGCTGACCAGAGCGCAGGTGCTTAATATGCTGCGCCAGATGATGGAGATCCGCGCCTTCGAAACCAATATCTCTAACCTTTTGAGCTGTGCAGTGCTCAAGGGGGCATCACATCTCTACGCCGGTGAGGAAGCGGTAGCAGTCGGTGCCATTGCCGCGTTGAACGATGCCGATTTGATTACCAGCACGCATCGCGGGCACGGTCATGCTCATGCACACGGCGATTCTGCGGCTAAAACGCCGGAAGAAAAGCAGAAGCACTATAACAAAATGATGGCCGAAGTGCTCGGTAAGTCGGGGGGCTATTGCAAGGGCAAGGGCGGTTCGATGCACATTGCGGATGTATCTCACGGTAACCTGGGTGCGACGGGTATCGTCGCCGGGAATATCCCTGTTGCGGTGGGCGCGGGGTTGGCGCAGAAACTTGAGAATACTGGCCAGGTGGTACTTTGTTTCTTTGGTGACGGTGCCACGAACACGGGCAATTTCCATGAATCGCTGAACATGGCCAGCTTGTGGGATTTGCCGGTCGTTTTTGTTGTTGAGAATAACATGTACGCCATGTCCGTCCCCTGGAAGAAGGCCAGTAAACTTCCCAATGCTGCCAGCCGGGCTGCTGCCTACGGCATTCCTGGTGAAGTAGTCGATGGAATGAACGTGCTGGCCGTTCGCGATGCAGTGGCGCAGGCCGTTGATCGGGCGCGCAGCGGTGAAGGTCCAACCTTGATCGAGGCCAAGACCTACCGCTGGTATGGTCATTCGCATTCCGATCCGCGCAAGTATCGCACCAGAGAAGAGGAAGCTGAGTGGCGCCAGCGTGACCCGATCCGCGGCCTGGGGCGGCAGTTGATCACTGCCGGGCTGCTCAGCGATGAACAGTTTGAAGGGATGGATGAAAAGGTATCGGCTAAGCTCGATCAGGCTATGGCCTTTAGTGAATCCTCGCCCGCGCCAAAACCGGAAGAGTTGATCACAGATGTCTTCGCTCCTGCCAAATGGACACGATCCGATTTTGATGCAGACCGGCGGCTGCGCGCAGCAATTGCTGGCGACCCCGCACAGTTCCCGAAGATGATGTATTCCCAGGCGCTGGCCCAGGCCATGCGCGAGGAGATGCTCGCCGATGAGAGTGTTTTCCTTTTTGGCGAAGATATTGGGCTATATGGTGGTGCCTATGGCGCCACACGCGGCCTGTTTGAAGAATTTGGTGAAAATCGTGTCATTGATACGCCTATTTCAGAGGCGGCCATTGGCGGCGCTGCTGTCGGTGCTGCAATGGCCGGGATGCGTCCGGTATGCGAGATCATGTATGTTGATTTTACGCCTCTGGCGATGGATCAGATTGCCAATCAGGGGGCCAAGAACCGCTATATGTTCGGTGGTACGACGACTGTCCCCCTTGTTTGCCGCACCGAGGGTGGCGCCGGGCGTGCGATTGCTGCCCACCACTCCCAGAGCCTGGAAGCGTTGTGGACGCACTTTCCCGGTATTTACGTCGTCATGCCTTCTACGCCTTATGATGCCAAGGGACTGCTCAAAGCTGCTATCCGCGATGATAACCCCGTCATGTTCATCGAGCACAAGATGCTGTATAAAACCAAAGGCCCCGTTCCTGAAGAGGATTACATCATTCCCTTCGGCGTGGCTGACGTCAAGCGTGCCGGGAAAGACGTTACCATTGTTACTTATTCGCGCATGGTACTGCGCGCCCTGGAAGCTGCCCAAATTCTTGCTGAAGAAGACATTGATGTTGAAGTGATTGATTTGCGAACGCTCGTCCCCCTCGATATTGATACTGTCGTCGAGTCCGTCAGGAAGACAGGTCGTGTGGTCGGCGTCACCGAAGCCTACGAAAACACCAGTTTTATCAACGAAGTGCTGGCGCGCATCAATGAAGAGGCTTTTGACTGGCTGGACGCGCCCATGATTCGGGTGGCTTCGGCCAATGTGCCTGTCCCGCGTGCTGAAATCCTGGAAGACCTGTGTATTCCCAATGTTGACCGCATTGTGGCAGCGTGCAGGAAGGCGGTGAGTTGATATGGCAGCCGAAGTCTTTATCCCTAAATTGGGACAAACCGTTGAGGAAGTAACCCTCATCGGCTGGCTTGTCGAAGACGGAGAGGTGGTTGAGGTCGGTCAGGAAATTCTTGAAGTCGAAACCGACAAGGCTGTTTTCCCTGTTGAGGCGATAGCCAAAGGTTCCATTCACCTCGGCCCCTTTGAGGCCGGAGAGACTGTACCGGTGCTCAAAGTTGTGGCGATCATTGGCAAGCCGGATGACGTATTTACAGCTGGGTCTGTATCAGAGGGGCCTTTTGTTGAAGAAGCCGGGGAACCCGTTGCTGCGCCCGAACCGGCAGCGCCGGCAATGGCTGCGGTTGATGCTTCGTCTGTCATTCAAAACACAAAAGAGAGGATGTTTGCCTCGCCGCGTGCCCGCCGGGCGGCCGCCGAACAGGGCGTTGATCTGTCCCGAGTCAAGTCAACCGGGTATGGCGGAATGCGTATAGCCGAACGGGATGTACTCGATTATTTGGAGAAGCAGCCGAAAGCGGCAGGAATCACGCAGGATGATGTGCTGGATCTGCTCACCAAAGCTGGCGAAATTCAGATAGACGTACCTCTCATCGAAAGCGTGCCCCTTTCTGGCATTCGCGGTGTGATCGCTGAGCGCATGGCAGCCAGTTCCCTGCTTACCGCCCGGGTGACGCTGTTCATGGATGTTGACGCTACTGAGCTTGTCGCCGCACGGGAGGATTTGAAAGCGCGTGTCGCTGAGGATTGGGGATTCGCTCCTGGCTATAACGATCTGCTGGCTCTGGTTGTGGCGCGCGCTCTTCGAGATTACCCGAATCTCAATGCCCGCCTGACATCGGAAGCTATTGAATATATCAAACCGATTAACATCGGCATGGCTGTCGACACCGAGCGCGGTCTGATGGTTCCTGTGATCAGGGATGTGGATCGCAAATCCCTGCGTGCGTTCGCTGAGGAATTAAGGGCGCTGGTAGAACAGGCACGCAGCGGCCGTATCTCACCGGATGATCTGGCTGGCGGCACGTTTACTATCACCAATCTGGGAATGTATCACGTGAAGGCCTTTACCCCGGTCATCAATTTGCCGGAAACCGCCATTTTAGGGGTAGGCGCCATCACCCGGCGTCCGGTCGAATACCAGGGTGAGATCGCACTGCGCCACATGACAACCCTCTCGCTGGTTTTTGATCATCGTGTTGTCGACGGTGCGCCGGCCGCTCGTTTCTTGCAAT
>JAIOTF010000227.1 GCA_021107195.1 Anaerolineaceae bacterium
ACCCGAGGGTGTATGGTTCATGACAAAAATCTCCTTTCGAATTTTCTTGCCAACGAGAGACCCTCGGGCTAATGAAAAAACCATAGCCCGACGAGCTATGGTTCATCTTAGGTAGCGGGGAGTGGATTCGAACCACTGACCTCCGGGTTATGAGCCCGACGAGCTGCCACTGCTCTACCCCGCATCGTTTAACCGGCCCTCATTATAAGGGATGCAGGGGGTATCGTCAAGGTGCGGGTTGGTATTGGTTTGAAGCCAAAATAAGAGGGTGGTTTGTAGCTGCAAATTGGCGGTTTGTTCTATAATAGAGGAGAGTTGTCTTTATTAATTGTATTGCGCAGACAAAACCTGCGTGTCGGAAATCCTGATGGATGGGGATGGATGGCGCAGCAAAGGAGCATAAACGATGGCGAAATCGAAGAAGTCCGCTTTTTATCTGGGGCGTATTTTTGATCCCAAATCCGGAGAGATCACGGATGAGGATCTGTTGTATAAATCGTCCCATTTGACTACGCACGCTATGGTGACCGGGATGACCGGTTCGGGCAAGACGGGGATGTGTGCGGGTTTGTTAGAGGAAGCGGCTTTGCAGGGTATTCCGGCGATCGTGATCGACCCGAAGGGCGACTTGACCAATTTGCTGCTGCATTTTCCGGATTTGCTACCGGGGGACTTTGAGCCTTGGCTGGATCCGGATGAGGCACGCCGTAAGGGGAAGGATATGGGGGCACTGGCGGTGGACAAGGCGGCATTGTGGAAAAATGGTCTGGCGGATTGGGGGTTGGGGCATGATGATCTGCTGGCATTGAAGTCGGCGGCGGAGTTTGCGGTGTATACGCCTGGTTCGACATCTGGCCTGCCGGTGAATATTTTGTCTTCGTTTGCGCTGCCGGAACTGGAGTGGGAAGAGAATGCTGAGGTGCTGCGTGAGCGGATTTCCAGCACGGTGACGGGTCTGCTGGCTTTGATTGGCATGAATGACATTGATCCGCTGCGCTCACGAGAGCACATCTTGTTGTCAAACTTGTTGGAAGAAGCTTGGAGCAACGGGCAATCGCTGGATCTGATGCAGTTGATCATGCAGGTGCAGCAGCCGCCGATGGATAGGCTGGGGGCTTTCCCGCTGGAGAGTTTTTTCCCTGAGAAGGAACGCTTTGATCTGGCGATGCTGCTGAACAATTTTCTCGCTTCTCCTTCATTCCAAAGTTGGTTAGAAGGCCAGTCGTTGGATGTTGAACAGTTGTTGTATGCTGAGGACGGCCGGCCGCGGCACAGCATTTTTTATCTGGCACATCTGAGTGAAGCTGAGCGCATGTTCTTTGTGACATTGCTTTTCTCGGCGATCGAGACCTGGATGCGGGCACAGCGCGGAACAAGCGGTCTGCGGGCGCTGGTCTATTTTGATGAGATCATGGGCTATCTGCCGCCGGTGGCAAATCCGCCTTCGCGCACAATCATGCTGCGCATGTTGAAGCAGGCGCGCGCCTTTGGCGTGGGGATGCTGCTGGCAACCCAAAATCCAGTGGATCTGGATTATAAGGCATTGTCGAATATCGGCACGTGGATCATCGGCCGTTTGCAGACAGAACGCGACAAGGATCGCTTGATGGATGGCTTGCAAAGCGCGGGTGGGGATATTGACCTGAAGACGATTGATAAGATGATCTCCGGGTTGAAGAAGCGGGTTTTTCTGATGCACAATGTGCATAGCGGAAGTCCAAAGCTGTTCAGCACGCGCTGGGTGATGAATTATCTGGCCGGCCCATTAACCAGAACCCAGATTCCTGCGTTGAATACGTTGGTGCATGCCGAATTGCACGAAGAAAAGGCTGCAAAGGCCACGGCTGCGAAGAGCACAAGGACGTCGAAAACGGCAGCAACACCGAAGAAGGAAGTAGCAGCGACTACCGGTGTGCGGCCTGTGCTGTCTACAGGACTGGAGGAATATTTCCTGCCCAGCACGCTGGATGTGAGGGCTGCTGTGCAGGCAGCACGTTTGAATCTGGACGGTGCACCGCAGGTGGAAGGATTGCTTTACCGACCGGCTTTGCTTGCCCAGGCGGAGGTGAGGTATTACTCGCAAAAATATGATGTGGAACATGAACAGCGTATTGCATCTCTGGTGCAGGAGATGGGCGGCCGGGCGATCCGCTGGGAAGATCATCCCTGGCAGGCGCAGGATGCCAGAGATATGCACCGCCAGCCGCAGCCGAATGCCAGTTTTGATATGCTGCCGGGGTGGTTGAGCAAAGCCAAGGGGGTGAAGTCACTGGAAAGCGATTTTGTCGATTGGGTGTACCGCAATGGAGCAATCCGTGTGCGGGCAAACACTGCGTTGAAAATGTATGCCGGTCCGGAAGTTTCTTCAGCAGAATTTCGCGAGATGTGCAGTAAGGCCGCCCGTGAAAAATTGGAGACCGAAGAGGACAAACTGGAAACCTCGTATGACAAAAAGCTGGATGCGATGGAAGCCAAAATACGCCGGCAGGAGCTGGAAGTAGAAGATGCTGAAGACGAAATCGGGCAGCGCAGGATGGAGGAGTTGGGCACACATGGTGAGTTGCTGATAAGTATGTTGACCAGTAAGCGGCGGCGCAGTGTTTCCAGCTCGCTTACCAAGCGGCGCATGACCCAGCAGGCCAAGGATGATTTTGAGCAGGAAACCGAAGAGTTGACGGCTTTGAAATTGCGGCTGGATGCCCTCGAAGAAGAACAAAACGATGCTGTTCAGAAGGCCAAAGACCACTGGGCGGATGTAGCAAAAGATATTTCTGAAGTGCCGTTGAATCCGTACAAGAAGGATATTTTTGTGGAGATGTTTGGCGTGGCCTGGCTGCCGTATTATCAGATCAAGGATGGCAGCCGGGTGCGGGAAGTGCCGGCGTTTAGCCAGAAATAGGCGTTGCGTGTAGCTTAACAAAACCTCCCGCAGATTCTCATCTCTGCGGGAGGTTATATAGTAAATGGAGGGACGATGAGTTATCGTGAAGATCAGCGAAAAAAGGTGGTTGCATTAAGGGATAGGGTTTTTCGTGATCCTGGCGGGGGCGTATACAAGAAATTGTCGAGGGAATTTGTTTTGCAGGACCCCATGCTGAATTTATGGGACGAGATCAGGGAAGATGCTCCTGATTATTTTGAAAGAAACCAGATCGTGTGGTGGGGAGATCAAGGGAATCATCAGCCATCAGGGCATTTGCTTTCCTCGCAGATCGCATGTCTCAATCATCTGTATTTCATGCGGCAGAGAAAAGATGCTGCAACTGCGGTCTTGAAAAATATTTGTCCTGACATTGTAGAAGCGGCCATTGTTGATGATGGATTTGTGGAATTTGAGGTTGTTGGCAGTCAAAATTACCTGGGTGAGAAATCACATAACAGGGGAGCAAATGCGACGTCAATTGATGCGGTAATGGTGGGGAAAAAGGCTGATGGGGAAAACGCGCTGGTGGTGATTGAGTGGAAATATACAGAGGATTACCGGCCTGATAACAAGTACATTCCTGCCAGAGCCAGGATATATGACCGTTTGCTTGCAGAGCTGGCTTGTCCCGTCAAATCGGAGAGGTTTGAGAGCCTGTATTATGAACCCTTCTATCAGTTAATGCGGCAGACCTTGCTGGGCTGGAAAATGGTTCAGCATGGGGAATATAACTGCGATGAGTATATTCATCTGCATGTCATTCCGGCAGCAAATAAGGAATTGAAAGAGCGGGTGACTTCCCCTGATCTGGTTGGTGATTCGATGAGTGAAGCGTGGCAGAATGTGCTCGTTGAGTCGGCACGTTATCATGTGATCTCGCCGGAGGAATTTCTTTTGCCTGGTAAGGCGTGCCGGGATACGGCGGCGATTTACGCCTATCTTGGGAGCAGGTATGGGGAGTGAATTGATGCAGGGAAAATAAACAATCCGCTCACTGTGCCCCTTTGGGGTTGAAGTGAGCGGATTGTTTGACGGTTTATACCGTGAACTTGTCAAATGTTGAATTTACAAGATTGCTATAACGACTGAAGCCGTTACTACATGTTATCCGCAACTGGGGTTAATACGCTGTCCCGTACCCTTCGACAGGCTCAGGGTACGGATGGTTACCTATAATTCCTGCCGTCCGGCCAGCGCCCGCAGGAGGGTGTTCTGGTCGGCGTATTCCAGGTCACCGCCGACAGGCAGACCCCGCGCCAGACGGGTGATGCGTACGCCGTAGGGGGCTAATTGGCGGCGCAGGTAAAGGGCAGTAGCGTCGCCTTCCATGCTGGGGTTGGTGGCAATGATGACTTCCTTGATCCCGCCATCTGCGACGCGCTTGATGAGGGATTTGACTTTGAGATCATCGGGGCCGACGCCTTCAATGGGAGATATGACACCTTGCAGGACGTGATAGCGGCCCTGAAAGCCATCAGTGCGCTCTATGGCCAGCACATCCGAAGGTTCCTCGACGACACAGATCAGGCTGGCATCGCGTTGATCATTGGCGCAGATTTCACATTCTTGCTGACTGGAAAGGGTGATATTGTGGCAGATGTTGCAGAAGCCGGTGGCTTGCTTTAATTGCTGCAAGGCTTCTGCCAACTGCTGCGAAAGGTCATCCGGGGCGCGCAACAAGAAGAAAGCCAAACGAGAGGCCGTTTTGGGGCCAATGCCGGGCAGGCGCTCCAGCGCATTGATCAGGTCCTGTAAAGGAGCAGGTAAGATTGCCATAAGACTCGCGGGTCAGAAGCCCAGGCCCATACCAGCAAGACCGCCGGCGAGGGGGCCCATGCGTTCGTTGGCCAATTGTGTGGCTTTTTCCTGGGCCAGGTTGATGGCAGAGACAACCAGGTCTTGTAACATTTCAACGTCGCCATCTTCGAGCAGCGCAGGGTCAATTTCGACAGCACGGCAGTGCTGCTGGCCGGTCATGGTAACCTTCACCACGCCGCCGCCAGCCGAGGCGGTAACCGTCTCTTCGGCCAGTTGGGCTTGAATAATTTCCATTTGCTGCTGCATGGCCTGTACCTGGGCCATCATACCGCCCTGATTTTTCTTGCCGCCGGGCATGCGTCCATATCCTTTTGCCACGTTAACCTCTTTTCTATAAAGCGTTATTTGTAGTAACAACTTTAGTCGTTGGTGTGTTTATGCTGTAACCATTGAAGTGGTGCCTACAATGTTAGTTTTTTTTTCGAAATATGTACACTTTGTTTCCTGAAGGTAATAATAACAGGCTGGGTGTACGTATTTTAATCCTGTTTAACGATCTTGCCGCCCAGGTTGAGGGCTGTATTGACCATGCCGTCAGCATCTATGTCAAGATTGGGGGGGAGTTCTCCAGAGTTACCGCGAGTGATCACCGTGGTGATGGGTACTTCAACACCCAAAAGGTGGGTGATCGCATTGCGGGTCAGTTCCAGGTTTTCGGGGGTGTTCATTTTGGACTGGAGTACGCTGGTAGAGAACCCCAGGATGAGCACGCCTTTTTTAACGGTAAGGAGTTTGCAGGAATTGAGCAAAGCTTCTGTGGGTTTGCTATGCTTTTTAACGACACTGCGGATATTCTTCCAGTTTTTCTTGATTGTATTCAGGTCAATGTCGGCCGGAGAAACATTTGCCGCCTCCTGGGTTGGGGGCGCCGCTGCCGTCTCTGTTTGCGGCTCATCCTGGCTCTTTGATGGTTCAGGTGGAACATCAGTGGGCGGAGATTTTTTTGCAGGGGCAGTTTGCCGGGGTTTATTTGTAGGGGCAGGCGGTGTTTCCGCCGGTTTTTGTGGTTGGCTGATTTTTTCCGGCTGCACTTTTTTCGCAGGAGTTGAAGCTGTTTCAGGCGTTTCAACTACAGCCGGTGTTGGCGCCGTATCAGACAGGTTGATCACGCTTGCCAGGGCCAGCTCGAGGGGCAGGCTTGGCTGCCAGGCAGAACGCAGGTCGCTGGCGGCCTTGTTGAAGGCGTTGATCGTTTCAATCAGTGCAGTATGGCTAAATGCGCTGGCGTGTTGTTTCATCCGGGTCAGCATGTCGGCCGTGGCGTCAATCTGATCGTGATTGTTGAGCTTGATCAGCAGCAGGTCACGCAGGTAATCGACGGCCTGGCGGGCGAATTGGCGGGCATCACTGCCGCGATCCAATGCCCGGTGCAGGCAGTCCAGCCCTGTCCGGGGGTTCTGTTGCAGGATGGCGTCCACCAGTTCCAGAATGGATTGGTCAGTGGCGGTTCCCAGCACGTTCTGTGCGGTTTCGAGGGTGATTTTTTCGCCGGTTGAGGCGAGTTGATCGAGCAGAGAGATGGCGTCGCGCATTGCGCCGGTTGCCTGGCGAGCAATTGCCAGCAGGGCGTCTTCGTCCGCCTGGAAACCTTCCTTGTTCGCAATATTTTGCAGACTGGTTACGATGTCATTGACAGGAATGCGGCGAAATTCATGCCGTTGGCAGCGTGACAGTACTGTGGCCGGGATCTTGTGGATCTCGGTGGTTGCCAGAATGAAGATTGCATGGGGCGGGGGTTCTTCCAGCGTTTTGAGCAGGGCATTGAAAGCTGACGTGGACAGCATGTGTACTTCATCGATGATGTAAACTTTGTAGCGCCCCTGGCTTGGAGAGAAATTGATCTTATCCCGCAGATCG
>JAIOTF010000356.1 GCA_021107195.1 Anaerolineaceae bacterium
TCGTTTTCCTGTGAGCAGGAAGCTTTCTTGTTGAAGAATTATCCATACGATACGCGCTTGCTGCATCCTGTGCTTTCCAATGATTTCACACGCATCACCCTGGTCAGCAAGCACAGTGTTGAGCGCCTTACACTGGATATCAACTTACAGATTTCAAAAGGCTGGCAGCAGATTGGTCTGCCGTATTTGGCTATCGCCGAAGTCAAGCAAGAGGAATTCTCGCTTCACTCGGAGTTTATGCAGCAAATGCGCGCTATGAATATCATGCCGCAGCGTTTCAGTAAATATTGTCTGGGGATTACCCTGCTTTATCCCCATCTCAAGCAAAACCGTTTCAAGCCGCGCAACGCAATGGTTGAGCGCATTATGCGTCAGGGAGTGAATTATGGCTACAGTGGTTAAACTTCTTCTCAGTTTTTTGCTCAATTTCTTCACAGCCTTCGTGATTGTACGGTTTATTTATTATCCGAAGACGAAGGATCGGGAATATGTTTTCACGTTTCTGACCTTCAATACAGTTATTTTCTTCGTGTTGAGCTTGTTGGGCAGCATCAACCTGAGCGTGGGGTTTGGCTTTGGCCTGTTCGGCATTTTCTCAGTCCTCAGGTACCGCACCAATCCGATCCCGATCCGCGAGATGACGTATCTCTTCGTGACCATTGCCCTGCCGGTGATGAATTCCATTCTGGTCAGTGATAATGGTTTTGCCCAGGTATTGCTGGCGAATCTCTTGATCCTGCTGGTGTTGTTCGCCGTTGAGCGCAGTTGGGGTTTCAAATTTGTCTCGCGCAAGACCATCGTTTATGAGAAGATTGAATTGATCAAACCGGAGTGTGAGCAGCTTTTGCTGGATGATTTGCACGAGCGTACCGGATTGACGATCACCGGCGTGAAAGTTGGACAGATCGACTTTTTGCATGATACCGCTAAACTGGAAATTTCTTACTTTGAAGATGGGGTAAGCGCATGAAACACAAATTATTGGTTTTGATGACATTGCTGGTGCTTGTCAGCCTGCTGGCGGCTTGCTCTTTCCCGACAGTTGAACAGAACGAAACAACGAGTGCCCTGGCTTCCGCTGTGAAGAATGTTGACCTGTCAGCCTCAACCGAAGTGGATGATCCTGATGCAGCAGTGGAAGCCCGGAACGAAGAAGATGAAGAGACCGAGCGTCCCGAAGGCTGGCGTGAAGCCACCCACAGCAATCAGGTCGAACCGGATTATGAGGTCGTTTTTCCGCAGGATGATGTTAACCGCATTGATATCACCATTTCTTCGGAGAATTGGCAGGTCATGCAGGATGATATGACTGAAAGATATGGCGAGTTTGGTACCAAAACCAATGAGCGCATGGCGCCTGGCGGACAAAGGCCGCCGCCTGAAGGTGGTATGCCCCCCCGGCAGGAGGATGGTCAGCTCCCCGTGCCGTCCAATCGTCCCATGGGTGGACCCGCTATGATGGAAAATGATGAAGCGAACCCCATCTGGGTTCCTGTGACGATCGAATTCGAAGGGAATACCTGGACCAATGTAGGTCTGCGCTTCAAGGGAAATTCTTCCTTGAAGAACTCATGGAGCAGTGGCAGTTACAAGATCCCGCTCAAGCTGGATTTTGACGAATTTGAGGATGAATACCCCGAGATTGACGACCAGCGATTTTATGGCTTCAAACAGTTGTCCCTTGCCAGTAATTTCAACGATGCCTCTTTCTCGCGGGAAAAAGTCGTTTCCGAGATTTTCAGTGAGGCCGGTGTGCCATCAACACAAACCGCTTTCTGTGAAGTTTATGTTGACTATGGTGAGGGCCCGATCTATTTTGGCCTGTATACGATGGTGGAAGTGGTTGATGATACGGTGATTGAGACCCGGTTTGAGGATGACAGCGGCAATGTGTACAAACCCAGCGGGAGCGGAGCAACATTCGCAGGCGGTTCCTTCAACGAGGCGTCTTTTGACAAGGAAACCAATCAGGACGAAGATGATTACAGTGATATTTTGGAATTGTATGATGTGCTGCATGCAGACATCCGCGTTTCTGATCCGGAGGCCTGGCGTGCTAATCTTGAAGCAGTCTTCGATGTGCCCGGGTTCTTGAATTATCTGGCGGTCAATACTGTTATTCAGAATTGGGACACCTATGGCGTGATGAATCATAACTACTATCTCTATCATGACCCGGCAACCGACCTGATTACCTGGATTCCCTGGGACAATAATGAAGCCATGAAAACAGGACGCATGAGAGAGCCGCTTTCCCTGAGCCTGGATGATGTGAATGAGAAATGGCCCTTGATCCGCTATTTGATAGATGACCCCGTATATCACGCCGAATATGTTAACAATGTTGAAGATGTCATCAATGGCCCATTCAACCCGGAGACGATCACCGCCCGTTACGAGCAACTCCACGAGTTGATCCGTCCTTACGTGGTTGGCCCGCAGGGCGAGATTGATGGCTACACTACATTGCCCTCCGACAGAGCATTCGACGCTGCCCTGGGTGAACTCATCCGCCACGTTGAAAACCGCTTCAAGACGGCCAGCGAGTATCTCAGCAGCGTGAAGTAGCCTTGGTTTAGCTTGTACACTGAGCGGCACTTATGAGCACCACGCACGCTGAATTTGCCGCATTGTGCAGATACACAACGTGCATCTGCACAATTTTTGACTATTGCTTTACCCGAATCTGGCTGGCGCTTTTAGAAAAACCTTAAAGATTGCGTATTTTGCTTTGCTTCCTGGTGATTACCCACAAATCGAAAAAAGCAAAATATCTCTGCTCAAAAGTGGTAAATTTAGGTTAGATGACCAAAAAAACCACCGAGGAGCAGAGACAAAATGAATATAACACTGGAATCAATTCTTGCCAAGTTGCCGATTGAACTCATCAAGCAAAATATAACAAATCATATTCAACCACTGAAAACGATGTTGCCTGACAAGCGGATGGGGAGCGTGATCGAGATCATTATTATGGGCATATTAGGAGGCCAGACCCCCG
>JAIOTF010000225.1 GCA_021107195.1 Anaerolineaceae bacterium
ATCTTCTCCAGCCCTGTGATGCTGATGTGTTCATCGATACCATGGATCAACTTCAGCGCCGAAGAATCCATTTGGATGGGCATGAAGCGATAGACATTCTCACAAACATTGTAATAATATCGTGCATCCGTGGCCCCCAGTACCAGATAAGGTGAAATGGCTGCATTCTCAAAGAACTGGCGGATGGTCTTTTCCAGTGTGTGATAGGCGGGTGAGTCTACTCGGGATACAGGAGAAGGTTCCCAGCCGTTGTTTTTTACGGCCTGAATCTGCACGCGCTCATCGTTGATGATCTTGCGCACGGCGGCAATCGTGCCTTCACTCGTTTCGCCAGACATCAGACGGAAATTCACCTTCGCCCGTGCTTCGCGTGGCAGGATGTTGTCCTTGATCCCGCCGGAGATCATCGTTACCGCCGTGGTTGTGCGGATGACAGCATTGGTTTCCCCTTTGGCAGTCAGCATACGCTCTACAATTCCGCGGGTCAGCCACAGATTGGCAAACACCATTCGGTAAAGGAAGGGGGCTTTCTTGCCTGCTGAGCGGAAGATGTTCTCGATCGTGTCCAGGCGGGCTGGCAGGGGATTGTTTTCCAGACGCGTGATCGCTTGCGAGAGGATGCCGATAGCGGTGTGCTGCGGCGGGGTGGAGGAATGGCCGGGTTCGGCTTCCACCGAGATCTCCAGGGTCAGATATCCTTTTTCGGCCCTACCGATCAAGGCCAATGGTGTAGAAACTCCCGGCAGCATCCCTTCTGCCACCATGCCGCCTTCATCGACCACTGCATCCAGGCGGATACCTTTTTCTGCCATATCGTCAGAGATACGGGATGCACCTTGAATGCCGCCGATCTCTTCGTCATGTCCATAGCCCAAATAGATCGTTCTCTCCGGTTGAAAACCAGCCGTGAGCAGTTCTTCGACCGCGTCAAGCGTGCACGTGATCTGGCTTTTAATGTCCAGCGTACCGCGCCCCCACACGCTGTCCTCGGTGATCTGCCCACTGAAAGGCGGATGAGTCCAGGCGTCCAGGGTAGCCGGGTCAACCGGAACCACGTCCTGATGCGCCATGAACAACACCCCGGGCAGCTCTGGCTGTGTGCCTTGCCAGGTGTATAACAGACTGAACTCGTTGATCTTCTCTCGTTTGAGGTGCTTGTGCGCCAACGGATACATCTCTTCCAGAAGCTGATGCAAGGCCAGCAGCGTCTCGCTGGAAGGCGGCTGGTCTGCTTTGAAGGAGACCGTTTCGATCCGGATTGTTCTGGAAAGGTGTTCAGCCGACTGCGATGTGTCGACAGTAATGTGTTCTTCTGCGGGAATGGGCTTGATTGCTTTGGCAAAGGTGAGGGTTTTCCAGAGCACAACAACCAGTCCCAGAACCAGGATGGACAGCAAAATAGGGATAAAGATATTCATATTTCAGCCTCGAAAGTCAGAACTTTAAGGATATTGTTTCTCCAGTTTATTGTACTCCCGTTTTAAGAGTGAGTTTATTAGGATAAATATCGTCAAAAATAGTACAATATATGCACAATTCATATAGAAAAGGGTGGAAAAGGCAGAAGGGTTTTCTTCTGTTTATCGCCTGTCAGGGAACTACAGTGGCTGGGTGGATGCCGGTCTGCTGGTGGAGAAGTAGACTTCAGCGATCAAGGTTATTATGAAGAACTGGTCACTGAGCTTGTCGAAGTGGCCGGTACTTTTTTATGAGCAGTGGATATCTTATCCAATGAATGCGTTGATTCCGTACCATATCTGATACAGCCCCAACCCGGCCAGCAGCAGAGTCAACCCGTAACCGATCCATTTTTGTGCTTTGGCTGGCAGTTTGCCCGTCTGTCCAAAAAGGATAATCAGCGCTGCCAGCGCGGGAATGAAAACCGAATACATGCCAATGATGAAGGCCAGCCCATGTAGGGGGGAAATCTGCCAGCCTTCCAGAACGATGGGTGCGCCAATCGTTGTCCAAAAGAGATACACGCTGGGGCTGAGCAGGTTGATCGCTGCCGCACTGAACAGACTCTTTGCCGGGCTTTCTCCGATTGTTTGTGAGTCAATAGCTTCTTTGGTGAATGCCTTGTATGCCCCGCGCGCCAGATAGAGCATGAGCAAACCGCCGGCGATGCGCAGTCCATTGAGGAAGCTCACCGGTACCCGCGAGAGCACCAGCAGGGTCAGCAGCACAGGCGGCAGGTCGGAGACCAGCGGGGCCAGTGCCATTGGCAAAGACTTGCGCCAGCCGCGGCGCAGCGTCTCGGAAAGCAGATAGGTTTGGAAAGGACCAGGCTGCAGGGCCGCGTACAGCCCCATGGCAAAACCCTGTGTCAGGAAAATCCACATAGTTCAATCTTTCTTGCTCAGGCTGCGGCGATACCGTAGGGGACAGCGCGGACATTTGCCCTTCGACAGGCTCAGGGCACGGCTCAGCAGGTTCAGGGGACGCTTCTCAGGCCTCGACAGTTTCCCGCTTGCCGAAGATGAGCGGCATGATCGGGATGGCGATCACATTCAGCAGGGCCAACAGGATGAAGACACCCGTATAGCCCATGGCCGAATCGGCCAGAAATCCGCTCAGGGCCATCCCCACCCCCTGGGCGACATTGGTCACGGCCATCAGGATTGAGAACATTGAGGCTGCGATGCGTGAATCGGTGTAGCCCATTGCCAATGCAAAATAGATTGTTTGATAAGTGCCGTAGGAGAGGCCGAATAAGCCCACCAGCAGCCAGGCCCACCAGGCGGCCGGGATGAAAGCCAGCGGCAGGATGCCGATCACCGACACGGCAATCGAGATCCAGGTCGCCCGTTTGCGGCCTACACGCTGGATCAACTGCCCGCCGATCACGCTGCCCAGCACCACGCCGATTCCCCACACGGTGGTCAGATAGCCAGCCTGACTGAGGGAGATATTGAACCGCTCTTGCAGGTAGGGATTAACGATCTGGTTGGCACCAGCAATGATCAGGAAGAACACAAATCCCAATGCGGCCAGGGCGATGATCGTCTTTTGTTTGAATGCGGCGAAGGCTTTCCAGTCGAAGGAGCGTTCCACCGGCCTTGCCGCTTCTTTGACCCTCAACACCATCGGGATCGGAACCAGCGTGAAAACGGCTAACAGCCAGAAGACGGCCGCCCAGGAGACGTTCTGTGCCAGCAGCCCGACTACCGAAGCGGTGACCACGACACCCAAAGCGCGTCCGCCGACCATGAAGGTCTGGATTGTGCCCTGTTCGTCTTCGGGAATGGTATCCAGCGCCAGCCCGTCTGTGCAGGTGTCATACAGCGCCATGCCCATTTGCAGCACGAAGGCGATGGCTACAAAGCCCCAGTAATATTTGGCCGGATCAATAAAGGGGACGATGATCAGGCACACCACCTGCACGGTCAAACCCAATAGGATATACGGTTTGCGGTGGCCCAGCCCGAGCAGATTGACCTTGTCGGATAACATGCCGAGGAAGACTTTGATCACGAAGGGGATCATCGCGATCGAGGCGAAAATCCCAACCGAGGTCATCGACAGTCCACGCGAGAGAAAATACAGGGCGTTCAACGCAGTGAAGTAGCTGAGGATGGTGCCCTGGGTGAAATACAGGGAACCAAACATAGCATAACGGGCAAATTTCTTCTCGGGCATGATTTTCTCCTTGTGTTGAGGAAATGCAGCGGACGGCAGGCGCCAATCAATAGAGAGTAGTATACAGGGGTTGTATGTGGGAGTCAATTAGGTGCAATGTAAAATTTACAATGTAGAATGGATCATGTGGGGAACAGATAAGCAGGGGATCAGGAAATTGAAGCAAATTGACAAAGCTCTCCCTTAAAATCGAAGATTTTGGGGGAGTTGGAGGGGGTGTGGTGTAAGTGCACCCTTACGGGTACAATGACGACCCCTTCGGATTCGGAAACGAGCCCTTTA
>JAIOTF010000080.1 GCA_021107195.1 Anaerolineaceae bacterium
CTTTTGCACACTCACGAGTTGCTTGACCAAGACATGGATGTGTCCCAGGTATTCACCCTATTATTTACCAAACAGGAGTACACAATGACTTCTGGATAATTTGTGAACCGCAAGCACTTATTTTTTTTAAAATCACAACTGTCGAGATAATAATAATTTTTATCATGTCTCTACTGGGAGGTCTAATACTTTTCCGCCTTCGATTTTGGTGGGGTGTTCCGTCTGTTCTGCTTGTTGAAGGGGGGTATTTGCTGTACGCGTTTTCAATATTCGACCAAGGCGTGTTGCCTGATATCCTCTATCCATCTCTCAGCTTAGGAATCAGTTATGTGGTTGCTATTGCCATTGATAATGTCAGCTTGTTTAGAAACCTGAAACAAAAACATATGGAACTGATACAAACCTATGATACGACTTTACAGGGCTGGGCGCGAGCCTTGGAACTACGCGACTATGAAACTAAAGGGCATACAATACGCGTAACTAATATGACGGTTGAATTGGCAAGATCAATGGGAATAAATGAAGATAAGTTAATCCATATTCGCCGCGGTGCAATTTTGCATGATATTGGTAAAATTGGCATTCCAGACCACATTTTGCTCAAACCGGGCAAACTCACTGAAGATGAATGGAAAATCATGCGTCAGCATCCCCGCCTCGGCTACGAGATGCTTCTGCCAATTAGTTTCCTGAAACCCGCACTTGATATTGTTATCTACCACCATGAAAGATGGGATGGAAATGGGTACCCAAAAGGGTTAAAAGGTAAAGATATTCCTCTTGCCGCTCGTATCTTCTCGGTGGTTGATGTGTGGGATGCCCTGACATCTGACCGACCTTACCACGATGCGCTGCCAAAAGAAGAAGTGCTTAACATCATCCAAAAAGAATCGGGGACGCATTTTGATCCAATTGTGGTAGCCGTGTTTATGAAATACATCAACAAAAAACATAACCCGCAAATGCAGACTTGAATACCGAAAGGAGTATCAAGATGAAACTTCCTGTTTCTAACTTGCACTTGGTGGTCACCGTAGAATGTTAGTGTTCTTATCCGGGTAAGTATATTAACAACGACCCATTTCTCCCAATGTGACTTTCTGGCCATCAGCAACAACATTTTTGTTGCTTACGCCAGCCCCCTGCTCCAAGAAGGGGTGGTTGATTGAAAAAAATAGAGGACAAGGTACACCCTTCTGTCTTTCACAGTAACACAGGAAATATGTATGGCAACATTTGAAACGAAAAAGAGAATCGCTTCGAGGGAATATCTCATCAGGATATTACCGGTTATTGGCATTGCTTTGTTTTTGTCCTTATTACGATGGGGCGACATGCTTCATTCATGGAGAATCAGTAGTTCAGATTTTCTTCATGGAGATGTTTCTTCAAGTTCCGAGATCATCATTGTTGCCATAGACGATAACAGCATTGCTGAACTTGGCGCATGGCCCTGGCCTCACAACCTCCACGCTCAACTTATCGAAAAACTGAGCAAATCCCGCGTAGTTGGGGTAGATATTCTCTTTGATGAAATTAACAATCCCTCTTTGCCTGATAATTCCTCGCAATCCGGGAATGTCGTTTTTACGACACTGGGCGTATTGCACAAACAAGCTAAACCAGGGATCATTCAAGCTCAAACCTTCATTTCTCCACCGCCCGAATTACAATCCGCAGCCGCAGGCCTGGGATTTGCCAATGTCTTGCCTGATCCCGATGGGGTAGTCCGCCGGGTTCCTTTGCTTATTCAACAAGATGACTTGGTAATAGAAGCCATGAGCCTGCAAGTCCTTCGCCACTACCTGGGCGTGCATACCCCCTCCCCTGGAAAAATGGAAGACGGTTTTATCAACATCGGCTCTTTACGCATTCCAGTGGATCAATGGGGCCGCATGATAATTAATTTCACCGGTGCGCCGAACACTTTCCTTCAAGTCTCTTATGTGGACGTTCTGTCTGGAAAAATCTCTCCAGACACATTTCAAGACAAAATCGTTTTGGTGGGGCAAATTAATCTCACCGGCGGGGGAGATGTTTATGCTGTTCCCACCTCCCTTAACGGAGAAAAAATGTCGGGGATTGAGATTCAATCCAATATCATCCACACTGTCATGCACCAACGCTTTTTGCAAGAGCAATCATTGGGGAGTGATATTGCCATGATTCTGGGATTTGCACTGCTGGCCGCCTTTGTACTGCCCCGGACAAGTGCCTTACAGGCTTTGCTGGTTGTATTTTTGCTTGGGGGCGGATATTGGCTCTATGCATTTTTTGCCTTTGACCATGGATTGATACTTGATTTGATCTACCCAACACTCAGTCTGGGATTGAGCTATTTCACTGTAATGGGAGGAGAATTTGCTCTGGAAAGAGTGCATCGCCGCCGCGTGACCGAGTTATTTGGTCGTTATGTACCGCCAGCCATAGTAAATGAAATTATTGTCAGTGCGGAAACAATGGAACTGAGCGCGGCTCGTGAGCAAATAATTACAGTTCTCTTTGCTGACATCCGCAATTTTACATCCTTTGCCGAGAAAACGCCTCCGCGCAGGACTGTCGAAATATTAAATACCTACCTGAATGTTATGGCGGAAGCCGTTTTCACCTATGGGGGCACAGTGGATAAATTTGTTGGCGATGGGTTGATGGCCCTCTTTAACGCACCATTACCGCAACCCGATCACGCTTTACAGGCTGTCCGCGCCGCCTTGAAAATGCAAAATAATGTCTTTGATTCAGACGCTGAGGTGGGTAAGCATGTACTCCACTTTGGTATTGGTATTCACAGAGTGCGGGCTATAGTACGCATCATCGGCAGCCGGCAGCGGCTGGACTACACTGCTATTGGCGACACAAGCAACCTTGCCGCGCGCATACACGGATTGGCC
>JAIOTF010000204.1 GCA_021107195.1 Anaerolineaceae bacterium
CTTAAAAGCCAGCTTCTCTTCCCGTAATGTATCCACCAGTTCCTGTAATAATCGAAATTCCTTGACCAAAGAAGTCGTTAATGTTGTCGTCAGTTCTTTGAAATCAGTTTGCAGCATAGCAACCCTCATTAACCCCAATCCAAACAGAAAGATACTCTGCGAAGTCAATCTTCACAGCCACCTACTTAGTTTAAGGGAAAGGGTGTTTTCTGTCCGTAAAGAACGAATGAAAATCGTGATCCTGCAAGACCTGTCATGTTTTGCTATAATAAGCAAAGCATCTATTTGTTAATTGAAAATGAAGGGGAAAAACTTCCCGTACTGCAACGCATATTCAACCTACTTCATATTAAAACCAACGACTGACGATAAGGTGAATAATGGATACTAAAAACATATTGATCATCGAAGATGATAATATCGTCGCAAAGACTATCGAAAGATGTCTGCGCGGGGATGAATTTCGTATTCGCATCGCAAACAGCGGCGTAGAAGGACTAAAAGCTGCCCGCAGAAACCCGCCAGACATCATTATCCTGGATGTCGTCATGCCCGGCATGGACGGCTACGCAGTCTGCGAAGATATCCGTGCTGATCCCGTCCTTAACAAAATGCCCATCTTGTTCTTGACAGCCCGAACCAAAGATGAAGAAAAAATCCGCGGTTTCCAGGCCGGCGGAGATGACTACCTCAGCAAGCCCTTCAACCTGGATGAATTAACTCTGCGTATCCGCGCCCTTTTACGCCGCTCAGAATGGAGCCGGGATCAGATTGCACCGCAAGCCGAAGGCGAGAAAAAATACTCCACCGTATTAACCATAGGGGCATACACCCTCAATACAGAAACTTTTGAACTTACCACACCCCATTACGGAAACATCCGCCTCACTCCGGTGCAATACGACCTGCTCTACCACCTGATGAGTCACGCTGGCGAGATCTTTTCTCCAGTGCGTTTGTTAGATGAAGTCTGGGATTATCCTTCAGATTCAGGATCTCCGGATTTGGTGCGCGTCCATATCAAAAATTTACGTGAACGGATCGAAAAAAACCCGCGGTCCCCCCGCTTCATTCTAACCATTTCCGGGTATGGATATAAAGTGGCTGATCCAACAGAAACCGGGGATTGATCTCTGCTCATGGTCAAATTAAATGAAAGCAATCATCAAAATGAACCTGTACTCCAGGTGGGCGAACAAGCCCAGGTGCTGCTGGACATCCTGTCCAGCCACAATCCCTCCACCGGTGTAGAAGAGTTTCAAAACCAGTTACTCAACTACATCTTTAAGATCAGCCGCGCCAGTGGTATTATGGTCTACAATATTCAACCCACTCGACCTCCCAGCGCAGAACGGGTCTATTTTTCACCCGACGGAACTACAAACCATTTTGAACCCGTCCCGCTTGAGGACGATACGCTCCAGTCGTATCAAACGCCGATAAGCGGGCGGGTCTTTGACCTTCGAGCTGCCCCCCAACTTTCCAGTATCCTAAAAACCCTCGCGCCCGAGTTTCAAATACAAGTCGCCTGGTTCTCCCCCCTGGTGATAAATCAGGAGTTTCTTGGATTCCTGCTTGTCTTCGATCCGAAAACTGCACACAGCAATGAAAAGCTGCATTTGTTTGCTATGGCAGCCACAAACCTTGCAAATGCCATCTTCAATCATCGACTGATGCAGCAATTCCAAATCACCATTGCAGACCTGGAAGCCAGCCGTTGGGAACTTTTGAATTCCCGCAATACCTTGCGCACGCTGTTTGATAATATTCCATCATCCATTTATATTGTCAACAAGGACTATTCCGTTGCTGCCATCAACAAAAATCGTGCTAGTCAATTGAACATCTCCATAACACGCATCGTTGGTAGAAAATGCTACAAAGTGCTCTTCAACCGGGATAGTATTTGCCCAGGTTGTCAAATCAACCAGACTCTGCTCGAAGGAAAGAATTCACTGCGCCTTAACCAGCTTTGGCAGGAAAGCCAAGAACACCCAATTATTTTGGAAATCGCATCTTATCCTGTTTTGAACGCAGAGAAAAACATTGTCCAGGCGATCATGGTCGAAAATGACATCACCGAGAAACGACGCCTTGAAGAAAGCCTGATCCAGAATGAGAAAATGGCAGCGATTGGTCAATTGGCAGCCGGTATGGCTCATGAGATCAACAATCCTTTAGCAGCCATTATCGCCAACGCACAATTGATCAAACGCGAGGCAAAAGAAAATGCCGATGTTGTTGAAAGCGCAGACCTGATTGAACAAGCTGGATTGCGCGCTTCACAAACCATCCGCGATTTATTACGTTTTTCCCATCAGGAGAGCTACACCTTCACCGAGACCGACCTGAACCAATCCATCGAAAAAGTGGTTTCCTTATTGCAGTTCCAGTTGGTAAAAAAGAGCGCCCAGATCAATCTTGATCTTCAGCCAGATATCCCCTCCATCAACGCCAGCGAAGACCACCTGCAAAGTGTGTGGGTCAATCTGATCGTCAATGCACTTGACGCAGCAGGTGAAGACTCTCTTGAAATCACCATCACAACCCGTTACGCCAACGGAGAGTTCATCACCCTGGTTGCAGATAATGGACAGGGAATTCCCGAGGACCGTCTTTCCAGGATATTCACCCCGTTTTACACCACCAAATCACCCGGCCGTGGTACCGGACTTGGCCTATCCATCTGTCACCGCATCGTCAAGAATCATGGCGGAGAGATCCGTGTCGAAAGCCGTTTGGGACATGGCACCCGATTCATCGTCATCCTGCCTGAGAAATACCCTTAAGCGCCTGTTGATGACCATAAAAAAGGCCGCTGCCAAAGGGATAGCAGCGGCCTTATCACTCATCTCGCCTGATTACCGTACTTCACAAACCAGCCCTTTCAGATAAGCACCCTCCGGGAATTGCAAAGCCACCGGATGATCCACCCCCTGGTGCATTCGCTCAACAATCCGGGCATCCACCCCTGCGTCAAGTGCAGCACCAGCCACTAC
>JAIOTF010000138.1 GCA_021107195.1 Anaerolineaceae bacterium
ATCCTTTCTGTGGTTGTGCCCATCCTGGTTGCATGTATACTGATTATTATCACTGCCTACATCATCTGGCACCTATGGCGTCGCGCTAATCGTAAGCAGGAAGCCCAGGGCTGACCCATTCGCAAGGGAGTAAAGCAATGACAACACCTTCACAAACAATCAGAACCAGCTCCAATGCCATCATCAGTTTAATTTGCGGCATCCTTGCCTGGCTGGGCGTCTTTGGCCTGGGCGGAGTTCTGGCCGTCATTTTTGGCCATGCCGCCAAGAAAGAAATTCGCACTGCAATGGGCCGGGTCAGCGGCGACGGCATGGCAACCGCTGGATTGATCCTCGGATACCTCAATATCGCAATGGCCATTGTCGGTGCGTGTCTGGCGATCCTGGTCATCACTGGAGCAATTGCCATCCCGTTATTCTTAATACCTTTCGTTGAGTAATTCTCAAATTCATATCGTCACAGGAGAAATCACATGAGCGACATTTTAGATCCAATCCCCAGCCCCGACGGAACACCCGAAGAACAGACACCACAAGACCTGCCAATTGATGTCAGCGAACCGGCATCTTTGCCCATTGATGTTATCGATAGTGCCCCCCCCAGAAAAGCTGCATCCTCCACGGTTGCCACCCCGCCCCCCATCAAGCCCGCAACGGCGAAGACCGACCCGGATAAGAAAAAGAAAACCTGGATCATCGTCGCAGTTGTGGCGCTTCTCGTGTTGTTGCTTTGTTGCTGTGTGCTGCCACTAATTGGCGTTTCAGTCGGTTTTTTTGATGAATACATGCAAGAGGTTGATGGCTACGGCTTCCTGCTGCTCTCGCTCGTAATTTAATTCTGCTCAAAACAAAAATAGCCGCACGATTCTCAAGTGAATCGTGCGGCTTCATCTTAATCATTATGGAATTCTCAATCCCAGACGCTTTCCACTCCTTCGGTAAGGATTTTCGTTCCACTGAAAACTCGTTTCAGCGCTTCCAGGGCTTGCCAGGCCTTTTCGCGCGTCTCATCGTCCAATCCCAGCTCTGCAAATTCATCCTCATCCAAAACCAGCATACGGCCATCAGGAAAGGCCAATAAATCCAATGCCAGGTCTACATAAGAAATGACACCATCCTCAAACACGGCTGGCTTGCAGATATTGCAATACCAGCATTTCACCCTGTCATCGTCCCGATCATGCACTTCAAACACGTTATACCAGCGGTTGCTGAAATACAACTCTACAAAACGGTCATGCTCGCGCAAGACAATCCCATGAAAAGGCAAATCTGAGCGGTTGAAAAGCGCTTCAACCAATACCCTGTCCGGCAATTCTTTCAACACCCGGCCGTGATAACGCCAGGTTTCTTCTCCCAATAAATTGCATTTAAGCACCAATACATCCTGCATGACTATTAACCTACCTCAAACACGAAATGGAATCAGGGTCAAAATACAACGCCAGATCCTTCCCCAAAGGCAAGGGTTGATCGACATTAAAATGAAAACGCCGATCACCGGCACAGCGCACAACAATCTGATACATCGCTCCCTGAAACAAAACATCCTCAACAATTCCCACAAAAAGGTTAAGTTCCCCATCCACCGGCGCGAGCCGTAACCCGCCTGGCCGCAGCAGCAATTGCACCAGGTCCCCCGCCGCCAACGGCTGACACAACGCCTCAGTCGTAACGAATTCACCCAATGCTGTCATTACCCGCCCCCCGGCTGCATCCATCACCTCTCCCGGCAAAAAATTTTCCATGCCCAAGAAATGCGCCACCCAGCTTGAAGCCGGGTGCAAATAGACATCGTCCGGCTTTCCCTCCTGCACCACCCGCCCTTCATGCAGCAGGATCAGGCGGTCAGCTATCGAAAACGCCTCTTCCTGGTCATGAGTCACATACAGCGCAGGAATTTGGGAGGCATGCAGCAACCGCCGCAGTTCTTGCAGCAGTTCAGTCCGCAGCGCCCTGTCCAAGGCTCCCAGCGGCTCATCCAGCATCAGCAGTCTCGGTCGGGGTGCCAGGGCGCGCGCCAACGCCACCCGCTGCTGCTCACCGCCGGAAAGCTCGGTTACCCGCCGCTGGGCAAACGCCGCCAGGTCAACCTGTGCCAATGCTTCAGTCACCCGTTGCTCCAATTCCTCCTGCCCAATACCCTGCATGCGCAGACCAAAACCGACATTCTCTGCCACGCTGCGATGTGGGAAAAGCGCATAATCCTGGAACATCAATCCAAAGCACCGTTTATGTACCGGCACGTATGAAATATCCTTTCCTTCCCAACATACCTGCCCTGCTTTCTGCGGCTCCAGTCCGGCAATGATGCGCAGCAATGTGCTCTTTCCTGAGCCAGAAGGGCCTAAAAGACAAACCGTTTCACCCTGTGCCACGTGCATTGAAACACCCTTCAGCAGCGGGGTTTGCTCATAATCCTTATGGATATCAATCACTTCCAGCATCCGGCTTCCCTTCTTTTTTGTCATAATTCGATTCCCACCCCTGGCAGCCGCAGTTGCTCCAGAAGAAAAATACTTACTCCGCACACAATCATTAACAACGTAGACATTGCTAAAGCCTGGCCATAATTCAGTGCCCCGGGTTGAGACAGGAAACGGAAGATCGCCACCGGCAAGGTGGGATATTCCGGCCGTGAGAGAAAGGATGTCGCTCCGAATTCTCCCAGCGAGATCGTGAAGGCAAAGATAGCACTGACCAGGGTTGCCCGCCCCAGAATAGGCAAGTCAACTTCTTTCCACACCTGCCAGGGTGAAGCGCCCATTGCAGCAGCAGCCTGCCGCAGCGAAATCGGGATCGAGACCAAAGCCGGTTGCAATGTGCGCACCACAAAGGGCAGCGCAACAAGGCTATGCGCAATTGGCACCAGTAGCGGGGAAGAGAGCAGTTGCAGCGGCGGGCGGTTGTAAGCGAGAATAAACCCTAACCCCAGGGTTACGGCCGAGGCACCCAATGGCAGCATCAGCACCGGTTCCAAAATACGATTGGCGCGCGTCCTTCGGGCTAAGGCATAGGTGACCAATAAGCCCAGAACCAGCGAGATCAAAACCGTTGTGCCTGCATAAGCCAACGAATTGCGCGCTGCCTCCACCGGCGGCACATAGAACAGCGATCCGCGCCGGTTAGTGAATAATTCCTTGTAATAATCCAGGGTCAGGGCAGCTTCCACGGCACCATGCTCACCCCGCTCTGCATCCAAACGCGTCACGGAACGCAGCGCCAATGTGCCTGTCGGCAAAACCAGCAACAAAACCAGCAGCACGGTAATCCCGCCCACCAATAGTCTTTCCGCCCAACTCCTCGGACGACGCACGGCTTCATTGTGCAGCAGCGGCATCATTTTGGTGTCCCGCCGGGTATGCAGCCGTGCACTGAGGCTGGTCAAAATGAGGGTCATGCCAAGCTGGA
>JAIOTF010000380.1 GCA_021107195.1 Anaerolineaceae bacterium
ACCACCCTGGCTTCAACAGCCTTTTCCCGCATTTCGCTGCTGCCTTGGTCTTGAACGATCACACCGCAGGCCTGGCCTTCGGTGGTGCGCAGCAGACCGGTCACGCGGGCGTAGTTGATCGCTGTACCGCCCGCCGCGACGGCTTCCTGCAAGATACGCAGTACCAGCCGCGAGTCATCCATTTGCGCATCAAAATAGAGGTGGCCGCCTTTCAGGCCTTCCGGGTTGAGAGCTGGGCATTCCTTCAATAATTTTGCCCTGCTAAAATTGCGATGCGCCCATTTGGATGCCATCAGATCATAAAGAATTACCCCTACATCCATCTGCCATGCGGGGGTCTTGCTGTGTTTGTAGCTGGGCATGCAGAATCCGAGGGGGGTAACCAGATGCTTTGCTGCGCGCAGCATCCATTCCCGTTCACGCACTGATTCCCGGGTGAGGTCATATTGCCTGTTGCGCAAGTAACGGAAGCCGCCATGCACCAGCTTTGAAGAGCGGCTGGAAGTGCCAAAAGAGAAATCTTTGGCTTCCAAAAGCAGGACGCGCAGTCCTGCATCCACAGCTTCGCGCAGTACGCCGGCACCGGTGATTCCGCCCCCGATGATAATGATGTCCCAGGGTTTGTCATCGATTTCTGACCAGATCCGGTCACGCCATCCTTGTGTCCACATGAGTTAATCCTCGATCTTTCTTCTTTCAGTAAGCAGTATTATTGTCAGCATTGCTGCCACAATGTGATGGAATCAGCCATCACTTTTTGTGCCAGGACTTCTGCTGCCTGTTCATCATTGTGGTGTGCGCAGTCCAGCAAATCTCGATAGAACTGTTGGGAATGTTCCCGCCCGGCACTTTGGGCAAAGTAGCGGTGCCCCATCACGGTGTACAACTCGCCAAAGCCATTCAGGATCAGGGTGAAGATGGGGTTGCCCGAAAGAATCGTCAACTGTTGATGTAGATTCCAATCCGCTGTTGTATAGTCCTCGGCTGTATCGGGTAAGTCGAGAAAAGTTGAGAGTTGTTCGGCGATTTCTTGTGCATGATTCTCTACTGCGAGGCGAGTGTACGTGGGCGCCATCAGCAGGCGCACCGTCATTAGATTACAAACAAAATTTTCAGGCAGGTGGTTTTGGAACTGTACGATCGTCGCCAGAACGTTGAGGTTGCCTTCTGTCCAGTAGTCGCGCACACGGGTGGTTTTGCCCTGATTGATCTCCAGCCAGCCATCACGCGCCAGCCGCTGCAATGCTTCGCGCAGGGTGGGGCGGGTGACACCAAGCTGTTCAGCCAGGTGACGCTCACCAGGTAAATGGGTATTGATCGGAAAATGACCATCGAGAATGGCTTCGATCAAACGCGTTTCGGTAAGTTCTGCAGGTTTCAATGGGCGATTCCAGTTCATAGGGACTCCTGTATACTGGTAAGTGGTCTGACCAGTTAAAGTATAACAAAATAACAGATAAAAAGCAACTAAACTAAATATGTTCACTTAGACCACCTTAGCATTTTGGTGGAATGAAAACCAAGGCCGAATTGACAGCCTTTTTAAAGCTTGAGTAAACGCAATGGTGGTTATGTTTACTACTGGTTTGATTTGGATTATGATAAAAGCAACTGAATATCAGGAAGGACTATCAATGAAAATATTTCGTTCCGGACGAGTTGCAGCCATTATAGAGGCGCTCCTTGCCACCTTCATTTGGGCATCATCATTTGTGTTTGTGAAGATGATCCTTCCAAACATCGGGCCTCTTACGATCGCTGGATTGCGTTATTTTCTTGCATTTCTTGTCATGCTCCCATTCATGATGAGAAGTAAACAAGCCCTGCAAAGCATAGCGCCAAGAACATGGTTTCACCTCGCCCTTATTGGTCTATGTGCTTATTGTGTTGGAAACGGAGCTTTATTTTGGGGTTTAAAGTATCTTCCAGCTACGACAACTTCATTTCTTATGGGGGTTTCCCCACTCCTGATTTTATTTGGGGGATTGATATTTCTAAACGAAGTTCCTTCTCGGCTTCAGGTCGTTGGGGTAATAATTTCCCTGGTTGGAAATGCGGTATTCTTTTCGTCTGGCCTCCAGCCCGGGGAACCACTTGGGATCGCAATCGTCGCAGTCGGTTTACTTGGTTTTACTGCCTTTGGCATTCTTGGCAGGGGTTTGGCAAGAGAGAATCGTATTCATACGATTCATTTAACCGGCATCCCGCTTGGGATTGGTGGTGGCATTTTGCTTTTATTCGCGGTTCCGATGGAGGGGTGGCCTATCTTCGATCAAAAGGTGTTGCTTATTATTTTATGGTTAGCAATTATTAACACAGCCGTAGCATATTTTCTCTATAACCATGCGCTCAAAACCATAACTGCTTTGGAAATGAATGTGTTTTTGAACCTCTCGCCGTTAGGTACGGCTGCCCTGGCGTGGTTGTTATTGGGTGAGTCACTGACAGGCAAAAAACTATTAGGGATAGCCATTGCCATCATTGGCGTAACTCTGGTACAAGTGAAGCAGGCCGACCCAAAAGAGAACGATCACGCTATCGAATCCTCAATAGGAAAAGGTGTTGCTGGTTAAGTTCTCAAGCAGAACAGGCCGATGGCTTTACTTTTTCAACGGTCTGAAGGTTTCTTTGACCACCACCGGCAAAGGAGCCACTGATCCCGAAAGACATCGGAACGCTGTGAGATACAAACAGCTTATTTATGAACAAAGACCCCATGGATAAGCTGTTTTGAAAATGGTCACAAGTTGCGTTCAACACGCCTGGATTGAGCGCATCTGCTCATTCAGCATCGTTCGTCTCACGATACGCCGCTTCAACTGCCTTTTGGCTGATAGCCAGATACGCATCTCGCAACAAGGATTCCAAACCTGGAGCAGGGACAAATTTGGCTTCTCCCAGCCGCTTGAGCAGGGGCATTTCAATTGCGGGCGGACGGATTGAAACAGAAAATTCTTCTAAAGGGGTGGGGGATTCCCAGTAGTGCGCCATTTGTTCCTCAAGCGGGAGCACTGCCTCTTGTTCTTCTGCCTCATCTTCAGCATTTTCAATATCCCCTGCCCGGCGCTGTCGGAGCGCCGCCATGACCTGCTCCTGGGTTCTCCCGCGCAAACGGAAAATCAAAAACGGGTCTTCGTCGAATCTTTCGCCGAGGATTATCTGGATGCCTATGATAGCTAAGCCTATACTATTTCTAAGATCAAGTTCAATTAGTGTTTTTCCAACCATGGCTGAGGCAGAACTGACGGTATATTTTTCTATTTCAATACCTTCATACATCATCATGGTTTCTTCCCGCAGCGGCTGGTCATGTGGCAGTGTAGCAATACGTTCCAGCATCTGTCCGGCAATTATTGTTAATGATGCTACATAATCAGCT
>JAIOTF010000335.1 GCA_021107195.1 Anaerolineaceae bacterium
CGGATCTTGTTCGAAAAAGAGTGCAATGGGCACGTTAAGCGTTAATGCCAGTTGGTGCAGTGTGCTGAGGGATGGCGATGATTTGCCGTTTTCTAACAGGCTGAGTGTGTTGACATTCAACCCGCTGCGTTCGGCCAGTGCTCGCAGAGAAAGTCCCTGCTGGGTGCGCAGTTCCCGCAGCTTGCGCCCAACCAGCACTTCCGGCTGCGCATCGGGGGGGGATTTTGATTCCCGGTTATTTTTGTTGATCGTTGGAGTCACCTGGCTGCTCCTGGATGACAAGCGTGGGTTGGCTTGCAGTATGTCCTGAAATTATAGTACAAATTCAAGTTAAATGTATGGTTATGTCCTTAAAAAATTATATTAATCACTGTTTAGTGATGACATATGACGCGAATTGCCCCAGCGACACTCATTTTTAGAAGTGAGGGAAGTGTTTTTTGGGGAGTCACACAGAGATTTAAGAAATCACCCCTGCCTCTCCATCATGGGAGAGGCAGGGGTGATCGGGAGCCAATCTGTCTGCAGGACGATTAGTGCATGTAAGGCTTTAACACGTCGCGTGACAGATAAAAGCCGCGCTTCACCAATTCTTCGTCACCTTCAAAGGCACGGTCTTCATGCTCGATGCTGACCACATAATCGTAGCCAACAGACGTTAGCGCAGCAAAGAATTTTTTCCAGTCCATGTCGCCCAATCCGGGCAGACGCGGAACTTGCCAGCCCATGCCCTGTGAGAGTACACCATGATTGTATAAGCCTTCATGGTCAATGTGCAGGTCTTTGGCGTGCACATGGAATATTCTGTCGGCAAATTCACGCACCACACGTTCGTAGTCGATCATTTGCAGGATGAGGTGGGACGGGTCGAGGTTGAGGCCGAAGTTGTCATCGGGGATGATCTCGAACATCCTGCGCCAAATGGCGGGGGTGGAGGCCAGGTTGTTGCCGCCGGGCCATTCATCGTAGGAGAAGATCATCGGGCAATTTTCAATGGCGATCTTGACGCCATGGTCTTTGGCAAATTTTACGATGGGGGGCCAAGTTTTCGCATAGTCTTCCAGATTCTCCGGCACGGTTTTGTTTTTGTCTTTGCCAATGAATGTGCCGACAATCGGTACTTCCAAAATTTCAGCGGCCTTGAGCACTTTTTTCAGGTGACCAATGACGGTGTCACGGTGTTCCGCTTCCGGGTGGAGGGGATTCGGATAATAGCCGAGTGCAGAAATGGTCAGGCCGTATCCATCCAACATTTTGCGGATGTCTTTGGCCTGGGCCTTGTCCAGCTCGGTGACATTGATGTGAGTAACGCCTGCATAGCGGCGGGTCGCTTTTTCGAATGGCCAGCAAGCGATCTCGATTGCCTGGAAGCCGCTTTCAGCACCCCATTTGGCGGCTTGTTCAAGAGTGTTGCCGGGTAAAGCTGCGGTAAAGAAACCGAGTTTCATACTTAACCTCCTTATCCATTGGTTTGAATGAATTTATTTTGATTGGTCAACCTTGATCCATTTGCCTTCTTTGGCACTGCGTGCAATTGCTTCGCAAAGCTGCATTTCATAATGTCCGTCGGCAAAGGTGGAGAAATCGGGTTTCTTGTCGTAATCACCTGCAAAGATATAGTCATAGACCTTGGTGTAGAGCTGTTTGAAGGTATCGGGGAAGCCTTCGTTGTGGCCGCCGGGGTAAGATGCATTGCCACGGGCCGCCGGGTCAAGCAGCGAGGGATCTTTCATTAACACCTGGTTGGCTTCCGTACGGTTGCCGATCCATAATTCGTTGGGCAGCTCGGAGTCCCAGACCAGGGAAGATTTGGAGCCATTGATTTCGTAGAACAGGCGATTCTTGCGGCCGGAAGAAACCTGGGAGACGGTCAAGATGCCGCGCACGCCATTCTCGTAGTGCAGGAGGATAGAGGCGTAGTCTTCAGTGTGAATGGGCTGGTTGATATAGTCTTTGGGGGTGAGAATTTTGCCGGTGAAGGTTTCAATCGGTTTGGAGGGTTTCTTGCGGATGGGGTGAAAGGTCTTGAAGTCTGCGTAGACTTCAACGATCTTGAGGCCAGTGATGAAGGTCAACAAGTCCAGCCAGTGGGAGCCGATGTCACCCACGGCACGCAGTTCACCGCCCAAACCGGGTTCAAGGCGCCAGTTCCAGTCGGTATCGAAGAGGAGCCAGTCCTGCAAATAGGAGCCTTGCAGGATGAAAATGTCGCCGATTTCGCCGCTCTGCACCATCTTGCGTGCCTGATAGACAAGGGGATACTGGCGGATGTTGAAGTTAATGACATTGACCAGTTTCTTCTCTGCGGCCAGGGCAACCAGTTCTGCCGATTGCTCGGCGTTCAGCGCCAGGGGTTTTTCGCAGACGACATGCTTGCCAGCCAATAGGGCAGCCTTGGCATGGGGATGATGCAGGTAGTTGGGGGTGGCGAGGTGGACGACATCAATGTCCGGGTCTGCCAGCATCTCATCCAGAGAGCCATAACTGCGGGGAATGTTCAGCAGGGCAGCTTTTTCTTCTGCCAGTTCTTTGTTGGCTTCTGCCAGTCCCAGCACCATGAGGCCATTGCGTCGCAGCCCTTCAACGTGGGCTGGGCCAATAAAACCGGTTCCAGCTACGCCGATCCCGACGGATTGTTTGGTAAGTTTTTTTGTCATTTTTTACTCCTTCGCAGATTGGTTAGAGATAATAATAATCGAGGAGGTTTGGATTACTGCCGCAGGGCTTTTTGGCGGCCGTAGATAGAGATGAGCAGTAATAGCGTTCCACCGAGCACCATGCGGCGCACAGAGTCGGGC
>JAIOTF010000195.1 GCA_021107195.1 Anaerolineaceae bacterium
ATGCGACAAGGCCGAGAGAATGTTGTACAATTGTGGGGAGCATTGGGAACCTCTGGTTTTGAACAGGGATAGTAACCTATCCTACCAGAGTTCCAATGCTCAATCTGTTTTTGGCGAAACTAAAGTTTTTTAGACATGCCCATGTGCATTTCCAAAGGCTCTGCGATCTGCCTGCCAATAGTAAACACAGGGCTAAAGGAAGTCATCGGGGCTTGAAAGATGATGCTGATATGCGAACCGCGCACCCGGCGCAGTTCTTCATCCGTCATTTGCAGCAGGTCCTGGCCGTTATACATCGCCTGGCCCCCTACCACTTCACCGGGAGGATTTGGGATCAGGCCAAGCATCGACATGACGGTGACGCTTTTACCACAACCGCTTTCACCCACAAACCCCAGGGTTTCGCCCTCTTTAAGATAAAAAGACACGCCGTTAACGGCGTGCACAACACCTTCTCTGGTTCGAAAATGTGTTTCCAGTCCTTCGACTGTTAAAATATCTTCCATTTTATCTACCCCCGCGTCCTGTTAAAAACAAAACCTGCAATGAGAGTTTTGCTGTTCCAAGCATAAAAAAAACAGGCGCTGCTACATCCGCCAGATAGGCGGAGTCGTCACTGACCGATGAACGAGTGTTATTCCTGGCCTGTAGAACAGCGGTGCACCTGGTCAAAAGGATAGTATTTGTCTCTTTGAGGCATGCAGCCTGCGCCGGGAGCAAGGGTTTTGTTCTATAATTGGACTGCGCCAATCATCCATTTTTCCTTATTAAGGCAGCCTGCCTTTCAGGACACCAAACTGATCTCCGTGAAACGCCTAAAGAAGCAACCCGCCTGTATTTCTTGCCTTGCTCTGCTGGCCGTGGCAATCCTCAGCCTCGCCAGTACACTCCCTGCGCAGGCTGGAAGAATTCAGGCGCAGCCAGAGCAAGTGCTGCCACAAACGCCGGCAGGGACCATCCGCTTTGGCAGCCTCTCGGAAGAAAACGGGCTGTCAAACAATCAAGTGCAGGCGATTCTGCAAGATCAGAACGGCTTCCTATGGTTCGGTACTCAGAATGGACTGAACAAATACAACGGCTATGAATTTACCCTTTACCGGCATGATGAAAATGATCCGGCCTCAATTGCCAGCAATAATATTGTGGTCTTGTATGAAGATCGCCAGGGCATTCTGTGGATCGGCACCGATATTGGACTGGAACGATTTGACCCGGAAACCGGTATTTTTTCTCACTACCAACACAATGCTGAGAAAGAAAAAGGATTCAAAGGGGACCGGGTGTTATCCATTCAGGAAGACTGGGAAGGCAATTTGTGGATCGGCACCAATAATGGTGGGTTGAACCGCTTTGACAAACGCACCCACCTCTTCGTCAATTACCGGCACCAGATCAGTGACCCGGATTCCCTTTCCAGCGATTATGCCCGGGTGGTCCTTGAAGACCAGTCAGGACAACTGTGGATTGGCACCAACCAGGGGCTTGATCTCTTTGACCAGGAAAACGAACGCTTTATTCATTTTCAAAACAACCCGGACATGCCAAACTCAATGGGTGCAGGCGCAGTATCCGCCCTGGCCGAAGACAGCCAGGGACACCTCTGGATCGGCACAAGCGATTCAGAGATCATCCGCTATGATCCGCGCTTGAAGACATTTACGCAATACCAATACAACACCAAAGAAGATTTTTCATCGGCGAATGATGTGGTCTGGGATCTTGATTTTGACCAGAATGGCGAACTTTGGATCGGCGCCAGCAGCGGACTGTATCGCATGCAGCCTGCCACTGGAGAAGTGGAACGTCTCAATCACCTGCCGAATGACTTGAACAACCTCGGCGACCGCGCCATCACCTGCATATATGAAGACCAGGCAGGGATACTGTGGCTTTCGGGCGGGCTGGAAGGGGTAAATAAATTCAAGCCTGCGAGCAGCTTTTCGCTCTTCCAGCATGAGCCTGACAATACCAACAGCTTAAGCAGCAATCCGGTGTACGCCCTCTTTCAAGACAATCAACAAGCACTTTGGATCGGGACATACGGCGGGGGACTGAACCGGCTGGACCCCAAAACGGGGAACTTCAGTGTGCACCGCCATGACCCAAACAACGGGAACAGCCTCCATGGTGATGAAATCAGCGCAATCCAGCAAGATCGCGCCGGTTATCTGTGGGTCGGGACGATTTTTAACGGCCTGGATCGGATGGACCCGCACAGCGGTGAGTTTATCCACTACACGCATGATCCTGACGCCCCGGGCAGCCTGAGCGAAGGACAGATAACAACCCTTCTCGTTGACCAGCGCAACAGAATTTGGATTGGCACTTTTGACAATGGCCTCAATTTACTGGATCGCGCCACCGGTAAATTTACCCACTACTGGTTTTCACCCAGTGATTATTTCGGGATCAGCGATAATCACATCACTGCCCTCTATCAAGATCAAGAGGGCATGATCTGGGTAGGCACCTGGAAAGGTGTCTCCGTCCTCAATCCCCAAACCGGCTTGTTCAAGCAATACCACAGCAATCCACTGAACGAGGACAGCCTGAGCAATGAGGTTGTCCTCTCGTTCTATGAAGACGCCCTCGGCCAGATGTGGATCGGTACCAATGGTGGCGGGTTGAACCGCTATGACCGTGAAAAAAATTCGTTTCAGGCTTATACGGAAACCCACGGCCTGCCGGATAACACCATTTACGGTATCCTCGGCGGGCCTGATGGCGAACTGTGGCTCAGCACCCGGCGCGGGGTGTCCAGCTTTGACCCATTGACCGGGACCGTGCGTAATTACGATGTGCAGGATGGCTTGCAAGGCAACGAGTTCAACCCGGGGGCATATTTCCAGAGCAAATCTGGAGAGATGTTCTTCGGCGGTTCAAAAGGGTTCAACAGCTTCTATCCCAGACAAGTACGCTCGAATCCACATATTCCCCCAATCGTGATCACCAATTTCAGCACCCTCGACCGCAGTGTGCAGCGAGACATAACCAGCGATACCAGCTTTGAACTTTCCTCACGTGATTATTTCATTGCCTTTGAGTTTGCTGCTCTGGATTACTCCGTTCCGGAGAAGAATGAATATGCCTATAAACTGGAAGGAGTGGACAAAGACTGGGTCTACACACGCCCCACACGCCGGCTTGAACCGCATTCCAACATCCAGGAAGATGCAGATATTGAGCGCGGCTGGTACTACACCGGTGCGCGGCGTTATGTCAGCTATCGTGACCTGAAAGAAGGCGAGTACATCTTCCGGGTGAAAGGTGCCAACAACGATGGAGTATGGAACAATGAAGGAATCGCGATCACGATCAAAGTCCCGCCGCCCTTCTGGAAGACGCCGCTGTTCATGGCCAGCGCAGTGCTATTCGTGGCCGTTGTTGCCGCGGCTGGCTATGTGATCCGCACCAGGAGCATCGAGCACCAAAACCGTGTACTGGAAGACCAGATCGAAGAACGCACCTCCGAAATCGAACAACGCCGGCAGGTGGCAGAAGGGCTGCGCGACATTCTGGCCATCATCAATTCCAACCAGCCGCTGGATGAAATCCTGCACCATATCGTCGTACAGGCCAGTAACCTGCTGGCCTCAGATGCTTGTGTGCTCAGCCGCTTCAATATTGTCCAGGAAACAGTGCACATCAAATCCCATCACAAACTACCCGAAGAATTAACGACGGTCACAGATTTTCCGCTGTATCACGGCAAAGCCAATCAGGCACTCTTGAACCGTCAACCGTATTCAGAAACCAATCTGAGTGAATCCCTCCAACCCGGCATGCAAACCGCCCTGGGTCTTGCCCCGGAATGGCATCTCTGGCAAACAATAATGCGCAGCCAATACAATGCCTTTATGGCAGTTCCCATCATTGTGCGTAATGAGGTGTTTGGCTGCTTCACTTTCTACTATCAGCAGGCGGACATGCTGACAGGTGATCAGCAGGACAAAACTGAACTGGCCGTAGTGTTTGCCGACCAGGCAGCCCTGGCAATTGAAAACGCTTTCCTGCGATCGCAAGCCGAGCAAACGGCAATCATCGCTGAGCGCAACCGGCTGGCACGCGATCTGCATGATGCCGTCACCCAAACCCTCTTCTCCGCCAGCCTGATCGCCGAAGTCCTGCCCCGCATCTGGGACAAAGACATCAACGAAGGCGAAAAACGCCTGGAAGAACTGCGCCAATTGACCCGCGGCGCACTCGCCGAAATGCGCACCCTCCTGCTGGAGCTCCGCCCGGCAACCCTGGTCGAAAGCGAGCTGGAGGAATTGCTCAAACAACTCAGTGAAGCCTTTGCCGGACGGACACGCATCCCCGCCAGGCTCAAGATCAACGGTCACTGCGAACTGCCATCCAACGTCAAGATCGCCTTGTTCCGCATCGCGCAGGAAGCACTCAACAATGCCGGCAAGCATTCCGGGGCATCTGAGGTTACAATAGTTTTAGACTGTGGTGAAAATTGGGTTAAACTTAACGTAACAGACAATGGGGTTGGATTTGACCCTGTTCAAATCAAACCCGATCGCCTGGGATTGGGCATCATGAAAGAACGCGCTGAGTCAATCGACGCAAAATTCAGCATTCAGAGCCAGACAGGCAGTGGAACCCAGGTACTGGTGAAATGGGCGAGAAGCGGGAGCAAATGAAAATGAATGAACAAGATCTGATCAAGGTGATGATCGTCGACGACCATGCGGTGGTACGCAGTGGTTTGAGTGCATTCCTGATGGTTTTTGATGACCTGGAACTGGTTGGCGAAGCCGGCAGCGGCAGCGAAGCGCTGATAAAATGTGAGCGTTTGCAGCCAGACGTGGTCTTGATGGACCTGGTAATGCCCGAGATGGACGGGGCGGCGACCACACGAAAGATCCGCTCCCGATGCCCGTCAATCCAGGTGCTCGCCCTGACCAGCTTCAAGGAAGACAATCTGGTGCAGGAAGCCCTGCAGGCAGGCGCGATCGGCTATTTGTTAAAAAATATCTCTGCCGATGACCTGGCCGATGCCATCCGGGCGGCCAGGAAGGGCAAACCCACCCTCGCCCCGGAAGCGACTCAGGCGTTGATCGAAAACGCCAAGAAACCAAAACCGGAAGACTTTAAGATCACCCCGCGTGAGAAAGAAGTGCTGGCATTGATGGTCTCAGGTATGAGCAATCCGCAGATCGCTGAGGAGCTGGTGGTAAGCCGCTCAACGGTCAAGTTCCATGTAAGCAGCATTCTTTCCAAGCTGAACGTTGCCAGCCGCACAGAAGCGGTGGCCTTTGCCCTGCAAAATGGCCTGGCCAAATGACCAGCCAGGATTAGACTGACCAGTCAGGACTCAAACCCGCCCATTGTCTGATGCAATGAGCGGGTTTCTCATTTATTCTTTATTCGTAGCTATTCAGCCTTTCTTGGCAAAGTATCCGTTTCGCCGGTTGAGTAGCCCCGAATTCCTTTAGAGGGGCGTATCGAAACCAGGAATGGAGTTTGCAAATACCGCTTCGCCTTGATTCCGATACGCTTCGCTGCTCAATCAGCGGCCACGTTGCTTCATAAATCTTACTGCCTGAGTAATTACCTTTATTCAGATGAGAGCAAAAATCTATGACAATACAGGTGTGAATATGCATGTGATCCTGGCAGACGGCCATCGAAATGTGCGAACCGCACTGCGGCTCCTGATCGAAGAGGATACGGAGTGGCTTGTCGCGGCAGAAGCGCCCAATGCAAAACTCTTGCTGACCCTGGTAGAACAAAATTTACCAGACCTGGTCCTGCTGGATGCCAGCCTGCCCGGACGGCGCATGGAAGACCTGCTGACGGAATTGCGCCGCTCCTACCCGGAATTGATGATGGTCGTCCTCAGCGGCCGTCCTGAAACCCGCCAGCCCGCCCTGCAATGCGGGGCAAATGCCTTCATCAGCAAAGGCAATCCCCCCGAAGACCTCCTCAAAACCCTCCATACCCTGATGGATTGAAAACCTCCCCGCCCCGTAGTGGCGCAGCATGCTGCGCCGCTACGATGTTTGTTAACTGATTTATATGAACCTCAATAATAGCCGCAAAGTCAGGCAGGAGCGATAAAAATATATGCTAAATCCTTTCTGACTTACAACCAATTTACAACAATTCCGGTTGTGTTTGATATTTTTAAAAAAAGTGCTATCATATTTACATGCAAAAACCCGCCACCCCCGTTCTTTCCACTAACGGGGAATTCATACTTGCCGTAAGCAATCTGTTTGATATCTTCCCCGAACCTCTTTTCCTGATTGACGCAGAAAAGGCAAAAGACTATCTGGTATCCCTGATCGATTCAGGTGTCACCGATATAGAAAAATACCTGCGTGAGCATCCCATAGCTGTTCTTAAACTCGCTAACAAGGTCAAGTTCCTGGACACCAATCAGGCAGCGGTTCACTTTTATCAGGCACAGAACAAACTGCAATTGCTCAAAGAACTCCGGTCTCGCGAATCCGGGCGTTTTCAATTATCGTTTTCTGATGACCTTACGCAATTTTTTGAAGAAAAGACCAAACTTGAAATCCAATTAAACTATGCTGCCTTTTTGGGAAAGCCGCTTCACCTCAAACTCAAAATCCTGTTCCTGAATCAAGAGCAGCCCTCGTTCAAACAGATTCTCCTGCTGGTGAACGACATCACAGAACAGGTGCAGATCAAGAAAGCGCAGGAAGCGGTATACAAGATATCTGAGTACACGCATAAGGTGCGTGACCTGCCGGAACTGTACTCCTTCATTCACCAAACGGTTAATGAACTGGTTCCGGCGAAGAATTTTTATATTGCCCTGGCGGATTACGAAAAAGGGCTGATCGAATTTCCCTACACTGTGGATGAATGCGATGACCGCCCTGAACCGATAGAACTTGGGGAAGGAATCACTTCGTATGTTTTAAAAACCGGAAAACCACTGCTGGCCACGCCTGAAGTAGCCGACACCTTGATCCGGAACGGTAATGTGATTTCACATGGCACAGAAAGCGTTGATTGGCTGGGCGTTCCACTGGTAACCGACAAAGGCATCATCGGCGTTTTGGCTGTTCAGACTTATACAATGAACGAACGTCTTTCTTCAAAAGACATGCTGATCCTGCAATTCGTCTCCACACAGATCGCGATGGCGATTGAGCGCAAGACAGCCGAAGAGGAAATCAGCAAATTCAAGACCTTATCCGACTCCGCCAATTACGGGATCGCCATTCTCAATGACCAGGGGCATTTCATCTATTGCAATGCCCATTATGCCCAAATGCACGGGTCCGATGTAGACGATATCCTCGGGCGCGCCTTTCCTCTCTTTGAAGTACTGCCGGAAGCAGACAAAAAGACGGTACTGTTGGAAACACTTCACAGCCAGAAAGAATCAAATGTGCGCGAAGTGATACACACACACCATGACGGCCATCAATTTCCTGTCTTGCTGCATATTGCCACCATCCGCGGCCCAAAGAAACAGCCGCTTTTCACATTATTAACTGCGATGGATGTGTCCGCACAAAAACAACAAAATGAGAACCTGCGCCGCTATGCAAAACGCCTGGAAACCCTGCATCAGATTGATCAGGCTATTCTTGAATCGCGCTCTCCAAATGAAATTGCTGCGGCAGCTCTCGGTAATTTGCAAAAATTAATTCGCCTGGATCATGCTGGTGTTGTCTGGATATACGGCGAGAACCATAGCTCTAAATTACTGGCCTTCTATAATCAGGACGCGCAGTTACAATCAACACTGGCCACACACATCGAAGACCACAGCATTGAAATGACTATTCCTCCGGAAATGAACGTGCCTGTGATGAAGGACCTCGATTCAGCCAAAAGCCTTTCCCCATTGGAAGGATTACTCAAACAAGCAGGCATCAAAAGTTTCCTTTCGGTTCCTTTGCTGGCAAAAGACAAATTGATCGGCTCGCTGAACCTGGGAGCAGAAAACACACTGCAATTTACCAAAGAAAACCTGGAGATCATTCAGGAAGTCGCCCGCATGTTATCCATCGCATTACAGCAATCCGGCCTCAATCAGCAGATCCGAAAGTTGGTGATCACGGATGATCTAACCAAGATCTATAACCGCCGGCAGTTGATCAAACTGGGACAGATTGAGTTCAAACGGGCGCAGCGCTATCACAAACCGCTCTCGCTGATCATATTGGACCCTGACCACTTCA
>JAIOTF010000046.1 GCA_021107195.1 Anaerolineaceae bacterium
CGCATCCACTCATCGTTGGGGTACCTGACACCGGCAGAGTTTGAAACCGCATGGTTGGAGAAAGAAGCCGAGGTTAGCACCCCCTAAACTTCCCCTTTTTTGTCTCCAGTTTTATGGGTCCACTACACTTGCACTCCCTGGCACCGCCTCCAGGGCAGGTGTGCCCTTCATCGTGCCCGAAGGGAAAGTTCCCGCGGAAGGTGGTTTCCCCGATTGGGAAACCACCAAATCCCTCCCTTATTTTTCGTTAGAAAAATGGGGGACGCGCAGCGAGAGGTGGGGGTGGTTTTCAACCTGCCCCCAAGTTCATCAGTCGTTAAGCGTTACTGCAAATCTAAATTGAGAATTGCCGTTGTATTGGGGAAAAGGACGAACGAAACAGACGTGGGGCACAATAATTTTTAGGCACTTGGCAGAAAGGCATTTATTTGTATAATGGAACTGAACCCGGATGGATGTTATTGGATCGGGAAAGGAAAACCTGATGATAAAAACTGGTGAGAAGGTTTTGCACTGGGCGCCGCGCGTGCTGGGGATCTTGTTCGCGGTGTTTATCAGCGTGTTTGCCCTGGATGTGTTTGGAGAAGGCTATGGCTTTTGGGAGACGATCGGCGCTTTGCTGATCCACCTGGTTCCCACTTACCTGATCGTAGGGGCGGTACTCCTCGGCTGGCGTTGGAAATGGCCGGGCGGGGTGCTCTTCATCGGGCTGGCGGTATTCTACATTGTGATGACAAGGGGCAGAATGGATTGGGTCGTCTATTTGTTAATCCCCGCTCCGGCTGCATTGATCGGAATCCTTTTCCTGGTGGACTGGTTCAGGAAGCGCAGCCGCTCGATTGATGCTGACGATGATTGAGCTGCTGGAAGTATTTGTGTAGTGGCTGCCAGGATATTTATCGAACGGGAGAAATTAAGGGGTAAAAAATGAAAAAAGTCTCATTCGGGTTTGCCCGCATTCATGCCGAAGACGGGGAAGTGCGCGACTTTTTGCCTGCGCTGATGGCGCGTTTGACTGAGGACGGAGCACAGGTATATCTGGAGCATGGCTATGGCTCCGGGATGGGGTTGAGTGAAGCTGATTATCTGGAGGCTGCGCAGGGGGTGAAGTTCGTCTCCCGACAAGAGGTGTATCGGCAGGATGTGGTGCTGGTGCTGCGTTACCCGGGGGATACGCCGCTGCGCTGGATGCGGCCGGGGGCTTGTTTGATCTCGATGCTGCATTATCCTACCCGCCCGGGGCGGGTCGCCTATCTGCGCTCGCCGGGGATTGAGGCCATCTCGCTGGATTCCCTGACAGATGATCTGGGCAAACGGCTGGTGGAGAACCTGCGATCGGTGGCCTGGAACGGGTTGAATGTGGCTTTTCATGTGCTCCGCGAGAATTTTCCTGTATTTGACATTGAAGACAAAGGCCGCAATCCGGTCAAGGTAACGGTGCTGGGGGTTGGCGCGGTGGGGCTGTTGGCTATTCAGGCGGCGGTGCGCTATGGCGATGAAGCATATTGGCATAAGCTGGCAGCGCAGGGGGTGACCGGGGTGCAGGTTACGGCGGTGGAATATGACCTGACCAGCCGCGAAGCCGTCATGATCAAGATCCTGAAATATACAGATATTCTGGTAGATGCTACCCAGCGGCCAGATCCATCCAGGCCGGTGATCCCTAATGCCTGGATCGGCCAGATGCGCCCGCATGCCGTCCTGCTGGATCTGTCGGTAGACCCTTATCTGTGTGAGCATGGCGTGGTGCAGTCGGTGAAGGGGATTGAAGGTATCCCGCAGGGCAATCTTAACCAGTATGTATTTGCGCCGGACGACCCGGCGTATGAAAACATCCCGGAGTATGTCGGTACGCGTGAACGGCGTTATGCGGTTTCGTGTTATTCCTGGCCGGGCGTTTTTCCGAAAGCGTGTATGGAAGTTTATGGAAATCAACTGGCTCCGATGTTGATGGGAATTTTGCAGGTGGGCGGCGTGGCGCATATTGACCCAGAGGGGTATTTTTTTCACCGGGCAATCTCGCGGGCGCTGCTTTCGCGCTGGATCCCATCCTGTTGAGGTTCACATTAATAAGTTAACACTTTCACCTATGGATAAAAAGGGCCCTCAGAAAATTCAGGTGTCTTCGTAAGGGCGGACATTGTCCAACATTTTTATTGGATGGCATCCAACAAAGCATTGGATACTATTCGCCCAGGCGGCATGTTAATTAAAATCCATGCTTAATTGCATATTGCCAATCCTGGCAGATCGTTTTCCAACAAATCTACTTGAAATGACTCTGCCCCGGGCAAGCCCCCCTGCTGCTTCGCAGCTTGGGCTTGCCCCAAAAAAGTTAACCAATTTATGTGAATGTCAATAAGTTTCTGAGCCGTCTTCATTTCTCACCCAATGATATAATCCGACCCATGACGAACACAGAAAACACACAGGCACCATCCGCCAACCGCCAGATTGCGCGTGCGGCGGGCACCGTGATGGTTGCCATGGTTTTCAGCCAGTTGGTCGGTCTGCTGGCGAAGACCCTCACCGCCCGTGCCTTTGGCACCGGGCTGGAGAGCGATGCTTTCCTTGCGGCAAATCGTTTTTCCGAGATCATCTTCAATTTGGTTGCAGGAGGCGCACTGGGGTCGGCCTTCATCCCCACTTTTACTGGTATGTTGGTAAAAGAGAAGCGCCAGGACGCCTGGCGGCTGGCCTCGTCGATTGCCAACCTGGTGGTGCTCATTTTGACTCTGGTGGCCCTGTTTTCTGCAATTTTTGCTCCGTGGATCGTACATAATATTCTGGCCCGTGGGTTTGATGCCGAAAAAGTGGCTTTGACGGTGCAGTTGCTGCGCATTCAACTGCCTTCGGCGGTCATTTTCGGTCTCAGCGGCCTGCTGATGGGGATTCTCAACGCACATCAGTCTTTCCTGCTGCCGGCCCTGGCCCCGGCTTTGTACCAACTCAGCTGGGTGTTTGGGGCGCTTATGCTTGCGCCGCGCTATGGAGTGCAGGGCATGTCGTGGAGCATTGTGGTTGGCGCCAGCCTGCACTTATTAGTACAGATTCCTGCCCTGTTCCGACTCCCAGAACGCCGTTACCAGTTCTCGCTGGGGTTGAAAATTCCCGCTGTGCGCGAGGTGGGGCGTTTGATGGCGCCCCGCCTGCTGGGTGTGGCCGTGGTGCAGCTCAATTTCCTCTTGAATACAAATCTTGCTTCTTTGATGCCTCAGGGCAGTTATACCGGCATCAGTCTGGCTTTCCCGGTCATGCTTATGCCTGAAATAGCGATTGCGCAATCGATTGCCATCGCCGCCTTGCCGACTTTTTCGGCGCAGGTGGCGCGCGGCCGCAAGGACCACATGCGCACCTCGCTGGCGGCCAGTCTGCGCGGCGCGCTGCTCCTGGCCATCCCGGCTTCGCTGGGACTGATCCTGCTGCGCCAGCCGCTGGTGGCTTTGCTCTACCAGCGCGGCGAGTTTGGCCCCGAGTCGACGGCCATCGTGGCCTGGGCTTTGCTGTGGTACGCGGCTGGCCTGGTGGGCCACTCGGTGGTCGAGATCATCAGCCGCGCATTTTATGCCCTGCATGATACCAAAACCCCGGTGGTGATCGGGATCATCACCATGGGCTTGAACCTGGTCCTGAGCCTGCTCTTCACCCGTCTGTTTGTGATGATTGGCTGGATGCCGCACGGCGGCCTGGCCCTGGCCAATTCGCTGGCTACCTTCCTCGAGATGATTGGCTTGCTGGTATTGATGCGCCGCCGCCTGGAAGGGCTGGACGAAAAGCACATCTGGCAGGGGGGCCTGCAGGCCGGTGTGGGTGCGGCGGCCATGGGGGCTGTGCTGTGGGGCTGGATCAGTTTGTCGGCGGATTGGTCTGTCCTCGTGGTTGTAAGCGGCGGGCTGGCGCTCGGCGTGGCGGCCTATGCCCTGCTGCTGGCCGTGCAGCGCACGCCGGAGCTGGGGGCGTTGTGGGGGATAATAAAGCGAAGGGTGGCACGCAAGGCATAAAGGAAGGATATATATTCCGCACCAAAGCCGAAAAAATAACAATTCTCGACCGCTGAGCCGGGAATGCAGAGGTGCGGAATGAGAGTTTTATCAATCCGAGAAAATAGCAAATTCTAAATCCCCTCAATAAACCCATCAAAGCTATCCACCGGCCTGAAGACCACCTCATTCCCCAAAGCCGAAAAATGCGCACGTCCGCACTGTATCTTGGCGCGCTCTGTTGGACGCAGGGCTTCAGCCAGGATATTGCCTTTGGTCTCCAAAACAAAGTACAGTTTTTGATCTCCATCATCCTCAACCAGCACCGCCCAGTCGGGATTATAGGAACCAATTGGGGTATTGATCTTGAACCAGTCCGGCAGCTTGGCATACGTCTTCACGCTGGCATTGCTCTCAAAGCGCTGTGCAAAATTGGCTTCAGCATCTGAGTCATAAACGACATACTCATAAACTGATTTGCTGCTTTCCAACATATTCTTTGAAAGATAGCCAAACAACTCCTCGTCCTGGAACAGCTCCTGGGTGTAATAGGCCTCCTCACCGACCTTGGTGTATTTCACGCCATCCACGATCATCATTCGCAATTCACTGGTAATGATTTTGGCCACTTCGTCGATATACTTCTGCGGATTTTTCTTGAACAAGCCTAATGTTCCACTCTTGGTTAAAATCTTTACAATCGTTTTTCGTGTCAGGAAAGTCTTGTTCTGCAGGAAGGAAATAATATCGGGCAGGAAAACGCGCTCATTGACCGCGCCCACAGAATAACCATCTTTTTCTTCGGCAATTACGCCGCCTACAGTGATAGCCAGCCCGCCTTTGCGATACATCCATTTGGGCGCACGCACGTTGATTTCCAGTTTAATTGCCTGGATGCATTTCTCGATCAACTTCTCGCTATCAAACTGCACTGAATAAGTAGTTTTGTATTTGATCCTGTCCCAAAGCTGCTTAAATTCTGGACTCAAATACACCTGCTTGTTCAGTTTGATCTTGCGTTTATCATCACTGTTTTTGATATTCAGCTTGCCGCTGACCTTCCGTGTCAAAGCGATAATTTGATCCTTGCTGGTTTCAAACTTCTCCGGCACTTCAAAGCGCTCTTGTTTCAGGTCAAGCTTGAGCTGATCGGTGACCTTACCGCGGGCGTCAACGTATTCTTTCTCCTGGAAGAACGCAAACAATTCCTCAGAAGCTTCCTGGCCCAGATAGGCCACGGAACCGTCTTCCTGTTCAACCGGGATATTGGCAAAGGTGTGCGCCTCGATCACGCCAAAGCGGATGCCTTCTTCCTGCTCGATCTCACGCTGCAAGCCTTCGGCAAACTCCTCGTAGCTTTCATTCGCCATCACCGTCAGGGTGTTCACATCAAATCCGTGCAAACGTTCTCCATCCTGGTTGACGCACAAACGCATCCCGCGCCCGATTTCCTGGCGGCGCTTGACCTCCGAGCGGGTTTCATTGAGCGTGCAGATTTGGAACACATTCGGGCTGTCCCAACCTTCCCGCAGAGCAGAGTGGGAGAAGATGAAACGCAGGCGGCTGTCAAAACTGAGCAGTTTTTCCTTATCCCGCATGATCAGGGTATAAGCATCATCATCGTCCTGAGACTTACCGCTGGAATCCTTGAAGGTTTTGGTACGCTTATCAATGGAGAAATAGCCATCGTGTACCCGTTCGACTTCTTCATCAAAGTCAATGCCTTCAAAAAGAGTGTGGTATTTTGGTTTTCGGATTAATTCCCGATAGGCCTTCTCAAACATTTCGGCGTAGATCCCCTTTTGCGGGTTACCTCCTTCATCGTAAATGCGATAGTTGGAAACGCGGTCAATGAAGAACAGACTCAGAACCTTGACGCCCTTTTTGTTGAGAATCAATTCTTTGTCAAGATGTTCTTCAATCGTCTTGCGGATTTGCATTTCCTTCAAATGCAACTGGTCAACATCGCCAAACGTTTCACCCTTTCTTAAAATAAGTGATTGGCTGGTGAAATCAATGTATTCATTGCCTGGTTCGCAGTAAATATCATTGACCACATAGCCATCATACACTTCCCGGTGGCCAGATTTATCATACAGATCATCACCGTGCTTAACCGTAACAGTCTTCTTTTGAATGCCATTCCTGCCTTGAAAATCAATTTCCAATCGTGCAGTAATGGGAGACCTTGTATTGTTCACCGACACCAGGCGCATATAAGCATCATTGTGTGCATTGGTCGCCTCAAATCCAGCCACCTCGATCTGCTTGACCAGTTCCAACTCATAGGCATCAACCGCATCCAGCTTATAGATCGGGTCGTGCTTCTGCACGTGGGTGGCAGAGTAGCGGAAGATACACATTGGGTGCAACGAAGCAATGGCTTCCTTCGCTTTTTGGGTTGTATCCACAGACTGCGGCTCATCGATGATCACAAAAGGACGGGTTTCCTGGATCAGTTCAATCGGTTTCATCCCATTCAGCTTGTCATTAGGACGGTGAATAATATTGGCTTTGGTTTCCTTGCTGGGGTCGGTAAAACTCCTGCGGAAAGCATCAATATTGATAATCATTATTTGAATATTGTCGCTCACTGCAAAATTGCGCACCTGATCCAGCTTGCCGCTGTCATACACAAAGAATTCACAAATGGTATTGTCGTACAGATTCTTAAAATGCGTATCCGTGATCTCCAAAGTCTTCTTGACGCCTTCCTTGATCGCCAGAGAGGGGACAACGATTACAAACTTAGTAAAGCCATACGCTTTGTTCAACTCATAGATTGAGCGCAGATAGACGTAGGTTTTTCCGGTGCCGGTTTCCATCTCCACGTCAAAATCATACTGACCGCGAATAAGCTTCTTGGTCCGGGGGAGACCATTACGCAACTGCACCGCCTGCAAATTGTGCAGAATATCCTCTTCATCCAGTTCAAGCCGGTTGCCAATGCCGTTCTGCGTATCCTGCAGGCCAATCTGGCCGAGCATATACGAAACAGTGAAATTAGACTGCTTCGGCGTCTGCCCCAGAAAAAGGTCTTTTACCGAGGTGTAGGCATGTTGTTGATACACCAGGTTGGGATTGAATTGCAGTTTCATAGTCAATCTTCTCTTCCGTCCTCAAGGGCTTCATTGTTAACTTCTTCCAGCAGATCACGGGCATTCCTTGGTGTAACGACCGGCTTGCCGGTGCGCTTTTCAATTTCCTGGCGTGCATTGCCGGCAACCGTGCCGCCCTGATGAGCGATTTTCTTGCTGGTATTAAATGTTTTGGGCTTCTTTTCTTTTGAAATTTCTGTTGTGCTTACTTCCGCCAGCATATTCAGCACCAGTTCCAGATTGCTCATATTATCGCGCAGGTTTTCCTTTTTCAGGCTCTTTAACTTCTTGTAGTCTTTAACCCCGCGCCCCGACCATGCTTCTGTGATCTCGTTGGTCAAAATGGCATACTCCAACCCTTTTTCAACCCCGCTGCGCTGCCATTCATCGGTCAACTCTTTGCGCACTTCAATGCTTTTCAGGCGTTGATTGATCCACTGCGGCGAATAGCCCTTCTTGAGATAGGTCTCCATCGCACGCTCAAAGGCTTTTTCGGGGTCTTCGGTTTCTTCAATGCGTTCATAGCCAACACGCGCCAGCCACACCTTGAAAGGCTCCGCATTAGGGGAGGGAATGCTCTGGATAATGCGCAGTAATTGCTCCGTGTCAGCAACATCGGTCAACCGCATTTTCCCGTCAGCAGCGGGCATTTTCAAACCGTGACAAATTGTCACGGTTTGATTCCCTTCTTTGATCAAGCGCTCTTTCATCTTGCGCCAATACGCTGCCG
>JAIOTF010000022.1 GCA_021107195.1 Anaerolineaceae bacterium
GGCTCCTTTGGCTTCCGGCCCGGGGAAGCGCAGTCCAGGTGACCAATAAGGCTGCAGGACCAATCCCTCACTGCCGGGCGGCACTTTGGCAACCAGGTCATCAAATAAATCTTCGGGAGCGCAGTGGCGTTGTTCGGCCAGCCGCTCTTCCCGCAGGCCGAATTCCTGCTTGAACCAGTTCACCATCCAGTAGCCGCGGTAGATTTGAATCTCCATGGTGTAATGCCCTGGTACAGCTGCCGGGTAGGGCGGGATGAGGGGGATGGGTTCAATATAGCGAGTGTGGGTGGTGTTGATCGTGGCCGCGGAGCCGTAACTGAGCCCGGCCACTTCCGGCGACAGGCATCCCGAGCCGATCACTTCGCAGGCTTTGTCGGCTGCGGCGGCGATCAGGGGCAAACCAGCAGGAATGCCGGTTGCCTGGCTGGCAGTCTGGCTGATCTCCCCCAGAGGATGGGCGCAGGGTACCAGATCAACCAGGAATTCTTTGGGCATGGGCACAGCCTGCCATTTCCAATCAGACTTTTTGGCCCAGTTTTGCGCTTTGTAATCAAACGGCATGTATCCCACCTGGCAGCTTACCGAATCGACAAAACGCCCGACCAGCTTGAAGGTCAGATAACCGGAAAGGAAAAGATACTTATACGTTTTTTTCCAGATTTCCGGCTGGTGGGTACGCAGCCAGTTGGCTTCTGCTTCGGCCTGCAGATAGGCGACTGTGTTGGAGGCACAGGCTACTTTGAATGCCGCTCCCCATAACCCGCTGACGGGTGGCAGTCCTTCGGTACGTCGCTGATCAAGCCACGAGATGGCGGGGCGCAGCGGTTCGCCGTTTTCATCAACGTTGATCATTGTGGCGCGCTGGGTGGTCAAGGATACCGCGGCAATACTGGATTTATCGACACCTTCCTGCTGCCAAAGACCCTGACAGGCCTGGCAGACGGCATCCCAAAAGACGTTGGGATGTTGTTCGGCCCATCCAGGTGCTTCGGAAAAATAGGGCTCGAACGGAATTTGTGATTTAGCCAGAAGATTGCCGCGCGGGTCGAACAGAATGGCTTTTACGCTCTGCGTCCCATTGTCAATAGCGAGAAGATTGGGCATGCTGGGTTCCCTTCATAAATAGAGCAAGAGGATCGTGTGGATCAATCAATGTAGTTGCGGCGGAACAGGGTATTTCGATGCAACCTATCCTTGATTATAAATCCTTTGACCAGATTTTGTTCTTCTGCGCCTCATTCATATCCAAACCCAGTGTTCCACCGGGGTTGAGGATGTTGTGGGGATCAAAATAATTTTTGAGTACGCGCACCACATCCATGTAGGGTTTACCCATTTGTTCCTCCAGCCAGGGGGCGGTTTGTTTTCCCACGCCGTGATGGTGGCTCATTGCCGCACCGCTTTCCAGAATGGCTTGCAGGATGCTGTATTGCAGGTCGAGGTATTCCTGGATGGCGTCAATCCTGGCAATGAAGATCCAGTACAGGTTTGCGCCCTGTGGATAGGCATGCGAGAGGTGGGTCATGCAAATTGTGTGGGGACGGTCTTTGACCATCTGCCGCACGCGGGCATGCACCTCTTTCATCTGTGACCAGGTAACGGCACATTCCAGGGTGTCGATCATGATCCCGTGGTCCATCAGGTCTTCACGCATGTAGGGGTCGGTGAAACGGCTGTGTTCCCAGGCCTGGGTGACACCAAACGCACTTAAATTAAAGGCATTGTACTTGCGTGCGGTTTGGCGGATCTTGCGATTCAGATTCCTGCAGAAACCTTTTTCACCGTCAGTGAACCCCAGCAGCAGGCATTTTTGCATCGGCTGGAACCCGAGCTGCTTGAGCAGCGAATCGGCGATTGTGCCTTCTACTTTGTAGAGCTTCATGGCGACATCGGTCTCTTCCGGGTCGGAGAGGCGGAAGACAGAAGGCAGGCCAAACTCACCTTGCATGATCTCGCGCGCTGCATTGCGGGCGTCGTCCCAGTTTTTGAATATATACCTGAAGCGTTTGCGGTTTTCAGGCAGCCAGTGGCACACTTTCAGGGTGGCGCTGGTCAGCACGCCGAAACAGCCTTCGCTGCCCATCATGATCTCGTCCAGGTCAGGCCCGGTAGCCTGGCGCGGGTACTGCTGCGATCGGATCACGCCGAGCGGGGTGACATATTCCTGGGCGACAACGATGTCTTCGATCTTGCCATAATAGGTTGAGTTTTGTCCGGCGCCGCGCGTTACCACCCAGCCGCCCACGCTGGAATATTCAAAGGACTGCGGAAAATGTCCGGTGGTATACGAGCGGTTGGCGTTCAGGGTTTGCGGAGCGTTTTGTAGTATCTCTTCAAGTTTTGGCCCCCACATGCCGGCTTCTACCGTGATGGTGTGGTTCTCCTCATTAAATTCAATCACCCGATTCATATGGATGCTCATATCGAGCGTTACCCCGCCTTTGACGGCTTCCATGCCGCGCGTGACCGATGATCCACCGCCGAATACATACAACGGGATGCGTTCCTGGTCGCAGTAGGAGGTGATTTTTTCAACGTCTTCCCGATTGCGGGGATGGACGACGACATCCGGTATGTTTTCCACGATCTGCTGACGCAGACGCAGGGCATCGATCATTCCTTTACCATAAGAGGCTTTGATGCGGGTGTAAGTGTCCGAGCGCAAGTTTTCCTCACCAACGATAGCTGCAAGCGCTGCCACCTGGCCGCCAGACAGACCGACAGGTATTTCCTGGTACATGGGTTCTAGCCCCAGTTTGGGGGCTTGAAAGTCGCTGTCTTCCATGTGGAAGGTGGATTTCATCAATTTGTAAAGACGGGCGTTAGGGTGTTTATAAACATGAGGGTTTCCCCAACGGAAGAGGGAGCGCCAGGAATCGTCAGGAATCTGGCCTTCGTGCCATGTGGGACTTGTGTCAGGTTGATTTTTCGACATGTATGCTCTCCTGGAGAAAAAATTATTGGGAAAATGCTGGTTGGCAGATCAGCCAAGCGGTGCGGGGCTGTAAGCCCGCTGCCAGGTGCTGCGGTAGGAGTTCTCTTCTGCCATCCAGCGGGCATCATCCCAACCCAATTCAGGCTGAACTATGCTGCGGATGCACTCGATATGATCGAAAGCCCCATTGGGCAGGAGCATGCCCAGGCGAACACGCCGCAGCAGCAAGTCATCCAGATGCACTACGCCCTCAGCGTGGACTGCCCAGCGCAGCTCTGCCCACAAGTTGGGCAGGGGGGCGATGGTTATCAGTTCATCCGTTTGTGCCGCAGACAGAAAATCTGCTGTCTGGCGGCCATAGCGGCCTGACAGGTATGCGATTTGTTCAGGTGATAAATTTTCATCCGGCAGTTTCACCGGCAGTTTCACC
>JAIOTF010000037.1 GCA_021107195.1 Anaerolineaceae bacterium
AATCCCGTCCGGTCAGCTCAATGTCCAGGTCTTGTTGGTCTGCAAAGTCAATGTCTTCGGATTCTTCCTCACCGTTTTCAGTGCCATTTCCCAGGTCAAACCATTCCGCCATATCCCTGATGTCTTCATCCTGATCATTAATGCGTGCATCCAGAAGCTCAGCGCCCTGTGTGCCCAACGGCAGTAGAAGCCCATTTTGAATGGCATACAGGAAGACATAATTGCGCAGCACATGGAGCTACAAAGAAAGCAAAAAGGAATGTCCGCTGCTTTCCAGGCGTTTGAACAAATTAGTGCGGCAAAAACCCATCAACCGCTTTCCTGCTCGTCCCAAATCGTCCAGTTTCTTCTGCTGGGCAGCGGTTGGTTTATTTCTTGGGTTTGAAGCTATGTAATTTCCAAGTCCATACCGCGGCAAGTTCAAAGCGTTAATCGCATCGACAACCCTGTCAGCATACAGCCGCGCATATTGATCTGCCGGGTCAAGATCATCAATCTTGAACTTCAGGGTTTTGGGGAATACGATCCGGGAAATAAGAGCGTTGCCCATTTTTCATTGTCAGGTATACACGATCATTATCCGGGTCATGGGTACCATAGTTATTTTTAATGAAGCTGCGCGTACGCCGCACGAGGAACAAACGCATCAATTCGCGCCAATCATCTGCATATTCGCTCTTTTCAAATGCCGCCAACGTTGTCAAGCCAGCCTGATGCCGTCTGGTAAACTCAATTTCACCGATTTCATGCAGCCGCCGTTCTGGGCGAATGCCAATATCCTGGTCTTCAGGCAAAAACAATCGAATTTGATTGGACAGATCAAGATATGTTTTGTTATATGGAGTGGCTGTCAGCAAGATCACTTTACAATCATTGTGTTCAATATAATCGTGAATCGCATGATAGCGTTTACCTTCCCGGTTCCGAAGATTATGACTTTCATCAATAATCATCAAGCGATAACGCCGCATCTCCGGAAACTTTTGTTGCACCTGGCTGATTGGAAGAACATCCGCATGCAGCCGGTATTTGTGGACATAGTCCTTCCACATTTCAACCAGGTTTTTCGGGCAAATGATGAGCGTCTCCAAACCAAAATCATTTTCAAAAATGCTGGCCAAAGCTGTTGCCATGATCGTCTTTCCCAAACCGACCACATCACCAATCAATACCCCATTACGTTTGTTTAGATGATGCGCCGCAATCTTTACTGCAGCCACCTGGTACGGGAATAACTGATCCTCGAATATGGATGGAATAACGAATTCGTCCAAACCAGTACGCGCTTCCTGCGAAAGATGATATGCCATCTTCAAATAAATATAATACGGAGGGATCAGATCTTCCCTTGCCCAACTCTCTTCAATAATATCCTTAATGTCGTCGGAAATATCCAGACACCAATCATCTCCCCATCGCTCCTGAAACCATTTAGCCAGTTTCTGGCTGGCATCATGGTCCACCACATCCACATTCAATTCACCCTGGCCCTGCAAACCAGAAAAGGTCAGGTTGCTGCTGCCCAGGTAAGCAATCCGCGGTTGATCCGAATCATTGCGGAAAAGTAAATACAGCTTTGCATGCAATTGAGAACCCAGGAATAATTTGATACGAACTTTTCCCTCGCTGATTTGCTGCGCGAGTTTTTGCAGTGCAGCTTCATGAGCGTTGGTAGGCAGACCAATTGTCAATTGTTCGCGGAGCTCTCCAAGAATATGTTTTTTTAGTTCAGCAGCCGTTTTTAAATCCAGCATGGGATCATCATTGCGGCTCATTAATTTCTTGATATCGTCGCGCGGCAACTTCTGCATACCAATTAGAATCCGTGCCTGGTACTCCTCTCCGCCGACAAATCGATCAATATCTTCAGAGAGTTCCTTCCAACCGCGCAGATTGAAATATCCCACACAAAAATCAGCGCGATAAGCATTGATTGTTGATCGTTTTAATGCTGGGAGCAAAGACAGATTTATGTTATCGAATATTCTTGGCAATTTTAAGCTCCGAGTGTTGAGAGAAATCCCCGAATTGTGTACGGGGATTGAGACGAAAAAAAGATATTCAACTTACCCCGACTGATTTTTATTATAACCCGAGTTACAAATCAAAAAGGATATAAAGAAGCAAGTTCATGATGAGTTAGATTTGTTTCATCCCCCTCACTCCCCCTTTTCTCTTCTCTCCTGCGCCGCATGCCGGATTTAAAGAAAAGTCGCTTCATCTTTCCTGAGAACAAGCACTCGCTTAATCATTTCATTACTCACCAAAACAAGAACTGGAAAAAACAGATAGGCCGCCGAATTCCCAATGGGCGCAGGGCATCTGCCTGAAATCACGAGCAACACGAAGACCAAATCCTGGCAACGCCGCAGGACGGAGAAACTTTCCTGAGACGCTGGTATTTCCGGGCCGCTCACAGTCGCCTGAAATCTGTTGTTCAGGCCGCGAAAACCATCAAGCGCCATTGGGAAGAGGTTCTCAATTGGTTTGACAGCCGGATGACCAGCGGATTGTTAGAGGGATTCAACAGTCTTCTCCAGGCACAGCATATTCCCTCTTGAAAATTATCCGTATATATAGGATAATAGACATGAAAGGTCTATTATCCTATATGAAAACCACTATCCTTACTTCTCTTGAACCCCTCCCCTATTTCACCATTGAAGCCGTCAGGCAGCTTAGTGGAAATGAGGAAACCGCTCCTGGCACCATTCGAACGGCGCTTTACCGGTGGATGAGATCAGGGCACGTGATCCAACTCAAAAAAGGGGTTTATACAACGCGCCATTTTTACGAATTGCATCGCAGCGATGCAGATTTCTCCATGGCAGTCAGCGCCATACTGATTCCCCAGTCGTATGTCTCACTGGAATTCATCTTGCAGAGAAACGCCGTGCTTACAGAGGTAACCTACCCCATCTCTGCGATCACGGTCAAAAACACCCGTGTGATTGAGAACACATTGGGAACTTTCACCTATCGCCACATCAAAAATGAACTCTATCGAGGATACACGATCACTGAATATTACGGCGTTCTGTTCGCTCAGGCCTCGGTCGCCAAAGCACTTTTCGATTATCTTTATCTGCGTCCTCAAACCGGGAACTTGAAATCTTCTTCTAATTTGGCCGAAGAATTGCGACTTAACCTGGAAGAATTTTCTATTGCAGATCAAGACGAGTTCGCAGCTTACGTAGAATCCAGCAAAATCATGAAAATGGGCCGCATTCTGAAAAACCTGAGGAGAGCCGTATGGCGACATTGATCCAGACATTACAATACACACTTTCGAAAAAAGATCCATTGCTTGCCAATGAAACGAAGCGGATTATCCTCAAAGAGGTCTTGCAGTCTTATGTTTTGGATTACTTATATAATCACCCAACCTATCGAAAATTGAATTTTTATGGTGGCACATGCCTGCATGTTATCTACGACTTGAACCGTCTCTCAGAAGATATTGATCTGGATAACAGTGAGGGCATTCCCCTGACCGCTCTCAAGGATGATCTCTTGCGGTATGTTCATCAGACAATTGGATATCCCGACGCGATAGCAAAGACTCAGTTGGGAGAAGGCGGGGTTCTGCGCACAACTTTGAAATTTCCTCTCTTGTACGCACTGGGTTTAACTACCCATACAAACGAAGCCCTGCATTTGAAAGTTGAAATCAGTCAACACAAACAAATTTCGATCATCCGAAAGACGCCTGTATTGATCTACGGGCGCAGTTTTGTAGCCTCCCATTTCTCCTTGGAAACGATGATGGCCGGTAAAATGCTGGCATGTCTGGAACGAAATTTCCTGCGCGGCAAAGACGGCGTTGCCGTCAAGGGTAGAGATTTTTATGATCTGCTGTGGTTTATGCAAAAGAAAATTCACCCCCTTGAAGAAAAGCTGGCAGCAGACGGAAACACTTCATACACAGTGCAATCTGCAATGCAAGCCATAAAAGAAAGAATTGCTTCCTTTAAGGTATCGGATTTGGCTGTTGATTTATTGCCATTATTTGAGAAAAGAACGTTCATTGAAGCATGGCTGGAAAGCTTCAATGAAAATTTTGAAGAATGGGTAAAGGATTACCTGTCGTAAGTTCTTTCCTCAAAAACTTCTTGACAAAAAGAGAGAACCTCTGTAAAATAAGCTTACAATTGAATTATACTAGTGTTGCTTTGACTACCCAGACATTGCACACTCCTCGATGTAGACACCAAGCTTGCGAGAACAGAGA
>JAIOTF010000369.1 GCA_021107195.1 Anaerolineaceae bacterium
GTCACCAACGCCGAAGACATTGGTGATGCGGATCACTTCTTCGTCCAGGGGGATCGGCGTGCCAACAGGGGCGAGAGATGAACTATTGTCTAAAGGATAGGAAGATGCGGGCGGAATGTAATCTGGCAGTTGATTGCGGTGGGGTTTGTCCCAAAGCCACAAGACCAGCAGGGTGGTGGCTGCCGAGACAATGATATTCACAATGATATAGAACAAGAGTTGTCTTCGATTTTTCATACAGTTCCCTTATGCTTGAATGATAGCATAGATTGGCTTAAACATCATAGCAGAGGACGGAATTTTAAGGTATTGCGACAGGGGTTCCACACAAAATCAAATGCGATAATTTGGATAATAATTCTTATCTATTATTAATGTTAATGAGATAAATAAGGTATATAATATCTATAAGCGCCTTGCACTCACAATTATTGGTATAAAAGGTGCTTCGTCGGATTTCGCCGGCCGGTGTATCTTCCCCAACTGCCGGCAAAAAACGGTGAATCTGATGTTTATGGTTATGCTGCCGCCGGATGCTCCCCTGTGTCCGGCGGCGCTGTTTTTTCGGTTGTGTGTTTGCTGTCGCGGGGTATCCCCCTTGTCGCCAGCGCGACATTCCCCCCCTTAGCAAGGGGGATTTTTTTGAATTTGTTGGCGAGGGGGGGGAAAGAAAGCGATATATAGAACACCACGCTGATCCGTTCTGGATCGGCGTGGTGTTTCTGGGAGAGGTTATTATTTGATCACGTTCAGCTTGCGGCCAACGGCGGCAAAAGCTTGCAGTGCCTGGTCGAGGTCTTCGCGGCTGTGGGCTGCCGAGAGCATGACGCGAATGCGGGCTTTGCCTTTTGGTACCGTGGGAAATCCCAGAGCGGTGGCAAAAACGCCTTGTTGATAGAGTTCGCGGCTGAATTGGTGCGCCAGCGCAGCTTCTCCCAGTATGACCGGGGTGATGGGGGTGGTGCTCACGCCGGTATCGAATCCGAGTTTCTTCATTTCGGATTTGAAGTAGCGTCCGTTCTCCCACAGGCGGTCAACCAGCTCGGTGGATTCTTCGAGGAGGTCAATCGCTGCCAGGCAGGCGGCCACATCAGCAGCTGGTGTGGCTGAAGAGAAGAGAAAGGGGCGTCCCCGCTGCGTGAGCCATTCGATGATGGCAGCATTTCCGGCTACGATCCCGCCTACCACGCCGAACGCTTTGGAAAAAGTGCCGATCTCGACATCAACCTTACCGTGCAGGTTGAAGTGGTCGACGATGCCGCGCCCGCCTTTGCCAACTACACCTTCACCGTGGGCATCATCAACCATGAGCATGATGTCGTATTCATTGGATACATCATAGATCTCGTCAAGGGGGGCGATATCGCCATCCATGGAGAAGACACCATCTGTGATGACCAGGGCCCTGCGGTAACTGCCCAGATTGGCTTCAATTTGTTTCTTGAGATCGCTGGCATCGGCATGGGCAAAACGAACGATGCGGGCGCTGGACAGGCGGGCGCCGTCAATGATGCTGGCGTGATTGAGCTCGTCCGAGAAAATGATATCTTCCTTACCAACCAAAGCCGGGATGGTGGCCAGGTTGGCGCAGAAACCAGACTGGAAGGTGATTGCGGTTTCAACACCTTTGAAGGCGGCGATGCGCCGTTCCAATTCTTTGTGCAGCTCCACAGTACCAGCGATGGTTCGTACGGCACCAGGGCCAACGCCATATTTTTCAATCGCTTCCTGTGCGGCCTTTTTCATTCGGGGGTTGTTGGCCAGTCCTAAGTAATTGTTTGAGCAGAAGTTCAAGGCGCGTTTTCCATCGACTACGAGCCAGGCTCCTTGCGGAGAGCTCATTGTGCGAATAGTGTTATACAATCCTGCATCTTTGAGCCCTATGAGTTCCTCCTGGATCCAATCCAATCGTGTTGACATTTTCACCTCTGGTGTGGGATTAAAGAATTCAAAACAGTTTGAAAACCTTCAGTATAAAAATTATACCGCTTTCGTGAGACGACGCGCATGTTTGGGCAGCAATTCTCAATATGATGAAAACAACGCCAGGTTGAGAATTGCTGGTATTTGGGCAGGCTCACTTTGTGCAGAACAGCGGGAGGATGTTTTTTTCGTTACACAGTGTGCAGGGATATGAACGGGATTCTTTATCACTTGAAAGCGCTCTTACGGTCAATCAACCAGGTATCCCAACTCTGCCAATGCGTTGCGTACTTTTTCCAGTTTCCCTGCCTTGACCAGTACGGTGGTTGGGTTGAGCACATCACTGATGTGGCGGGCGGCTGGTGATTTTTGCAGAGCTTCAATGATCTCCGGGGTGTCCACGCGCAGCAGGGTGGCTTTTTCCAGCCAGGCTTGTGTTCCTCGTTTTTCAAAGCGATTCAATGCCTTTAACAAGGAAGGCGGGATGGGTAAATCGGGGATGCGGCTGAGGAAAGTATGTAAATGAGTTGGTTGCAGCCCCTGTTTGGCAGCTCTTTCCAGTGAAGATGGTGTGACATGATAGTGGTAGACCCCGTTCTTGAGTATTTCCCATTCGCAGAAGCGGGATATCTGGTAACGTTCGGCGCGCGGTGCGTGTTGAGAAATGCGGATCGTGCCATCGCGGTTGATGTGGATGCTGCCGGTTTCAGCAGTAAACCCTTTGGGAGGATTATCTTCCCAAAGCATGCCTGCCCATTGCGAAAGACGGAAAGCAACGGGGTCCGCACCAGGCTGCGGGGCGGCAAGCTCGACCATGCCGAGCCAGTGCAACGGTCCGCTGATGATGAATTGAAGCAGGTCGCCGTCGACTTCATCCCAGGAGGAGAACCCGCGCAGGTATGAGCCCGTTTCTGCGTGGCGGATGAACCAGGAGTCGTAGTCTCCGGCCGGGCGTTGAAAATCAGGCTGGCGTTCGCGCACAGCCTGAATGAAGGCGGGGAGGCTCCACCAGGACTCTGCTGGTAATTGCCGGATCATGGAAAGGATGACGGTGCGGGTTTGCAGGGCATCGTTCTGCCACTCTCCCTCAAAGACCAGGCCAGGGACAAAGCGCAAATCGTTGAATGAGTGACTGGATTTCCATGCCTTGACCAGCATTGCCAGTGCCTGTGCCTGATCCGCTTCCAGAAATTGACGCAGTTTTTCGAGGTTGGGGTTTTGCTCTCCATCAATCAACCCGGCAGCTTTACATAGGCCGATCAGAACAGGGGAGGGAATTGCCAGCATTTCATCTTCGAACGATGACAATGGAAGGTTGGAGCGCAAGGCGGCCAGCAGAGTGCAGGTGTCGTCGAGAATGCGCAGGCTGACCGGAAGAGGATGCTGGTACTTCTCAGAAAATGCAGGGGTGCCAAACGGAACTGAATTTTCAATGGCCAGGGGTTCCAGAATCGCAAGCAGGTCTTCGGGTATGTAAGCATATTCCTGAGGTTCCGGGGGTAGATTGAAGAAGGCTTTGCCGATCAAACCACGATACCACAAGACCTCTGCTGGGGAGGCGGGATTCAGATCCGGCCTTTCACGGTCGCGTTTTCCAGCACCCATCGTGCGCACTTCGCCAAACCGGCGGCAGAATAGCGACCAGGAGAGCTGACCTTCATTGTCGAGAAGTGCGTGTACTGCCTGCCGGGCCAGGGTTGGCAGGGTCTCGATGATCTCTTGTGCGAGGAGGCGATTGGACATGCCGGCAATCAGGATGGGCAAAGCTGTGTCTGCATCCGGAGCTTGCAGTTCCAGTCCCCAGGCTCGAGCAATGATTTTCAGGAATCCAAGGTCGTGTCCGTGTAAAGTGTGAAACAGATCAGGCATTGTACCCTTCGATGTTTAATATGATGCGTATAGCGCACCAGGGAGGATTTCAAATTTTAATTGATGCACGTTCGTGCCAAATCCGGCATAAATTTCGCCATCGGTGTGGATGATGAGCGGTCTATCGGATTGGATGGATAGTTTGCGGATTTTATTCATCGAAACGTGGGGCAGGCTTTGATGCGTACCTTTGAGGAAGGGCACCAGAGTGCGCAGGAGGAGCTTGCTGCGGGTGACGCGGTGCAAGGCAACCGTGTCGAGCCAGCCATCATCATTCCTGCCTTCGGGGGCGAGATTAAAGCCGCCGCCTTCTCTTTGCCCATTGCAGATTGCCAGCATCAGCAAAGATCGTTCTTCCATTGTATCCGCAGTCTGCATCTTGAGGGTGAAGGGATGGTGATTGAAGATGAGGGTGCGCAGCACGGCGATGAAGTAAACAGCAAAGCCTTTGAGGACAGGCACATTGCGGGAATGGATGACGACGATCGCATCAAAGCCGATACCGACCGCGTTAGAGAAGTATTCAGTACGGCCGCTTCCGTCTTCAATCCGGCCAATATCCACCGGGTGCGGGGTGCCGGCGAGCACTTTACACAAGGCATTTTCAGGGTTGGCGGGGGTGTTCAGGCTGAAGGCAAAGTCGTTGCCGGTGCCGATGGGGATAATGCCGAAGGTGGGGCGCTTTTCAACCGGGACTCGCATGAGGCCGTTGACCACTTCGTGGACGGTGCCATCGCCTCCAATGGCAATGACAAGATCGCAGCCTTCTTCAGCAGCAGCCTGCGCCAGCTCAGCAGCGTGGCCCGGGCAGCCGGTTTCTACCCAGACAGCATGTTCATGTTGTTCGACGATGGGGCATAGGGAAGAAGCCACAGGCAAGGTTCTTCCCTGATTGGCAACCGGGTTATAGATCAATCTGATTTTTTGATAGGGCACGATGCAACCTCACAGCAACGGGGTCATAGATATGGGAGTGGTCTCTATGCCAGGGACAATTATCTTCTGCAAGCACTTCTTTCTTCATTAAATAAAGCGCAATTTGAGAGAATGCTGATCAGCGATGATTGATTATATCAATACTGTGCTTGTGGAGGTATTTGATTTGTTGCGAGCAAGGTATATTATTGTGAAGGTGTTTCTGTGAATGCCGGTGGTTGATATTAACATTCTTCTTATGGCGGTTGGAATTGGGTTTCTTTAGAATTATAGAACGGATAGGACAAATCCGAATTGACTAGCTATAGGCTTGCATGTATAATGCTTTCATAGCTTTTCCATATTCTATCTTTACGGGGCCCGTCAATCTATGGCTTTAAAAGGAAATCTACGAGATTTCACGATCACGCAGTTATTAAACCTAGTCAATTTGGCAGCAAAAACAGGCACCCTGGTCGTTGAAGGCTCCGGGGGCGTATCTCGAATTGCTTTCCTGGAAGGTAAGCTGGCATATGCACAAATCGGTAAGGAAAATGTCGGTTTACCGACGGTTTTGTATCGTAATGAGAAGATTACCCGAAATCAATACAATATTCTCAAACAACGTGCCGGCCAGGTCTCGGACAAGGAACTTGGGATTTTATTGATCAATGCCGGTTATGTCTCACAAGAGGATATCCTCACCAGTCTGCAGTACTATTTCACAAGTGTTGTGCAGCGTCTGTTTGCCTGGGTGGAGGGATATTTTCGTTTTGAACCGGATGAGCTTTTGCCGGATGGAAAGATCCCGGTCCGGATCGATTTGGAGAATCTGATCATTGAAGGGTCACGCCAACTGCGTGAATGGGAGCAGCTGCAGGAAGAAATTCCAAGCCTGGGTATGGCTTTGAAGTTCACCGATCGACCCGGTACGAATTTACGCAAGATCAATCTCAGTGTTGAGGAATGGCAGGTTGTTTCATACGTCAATCCCAAGAATAGCATTCAACAAATCGCACAAACAATAAAAATGAACGACCTGGAGATTCGCAGGGTCGTTTACGGCTTACTACAAGCAGGTTTGGTCGAAGTGATTCGTCCGAGCGGCTTGGCGCCTGCGGCACCAAGGCGTATGTTCCCCACCTCTGATCGTGATGAACAGAAGACATTGGTTAAGAAATTAATCGGGCGCATTCGATCATTGTAATCATTCAAATCAGGGTTCGATAATTATGCAGACAGTGAAAATCGTAGTAACAGGCCCTTTCAGCGCAGGCAAAACCGCTTTCATTCAATCTGTAAGCGAGATTGATGTGGTGTCGACAGAGAAGAAGATCTCGGCTGAAGCTGAAAAAATAAAAGAGCAGACCACGGTGGCTATGGATTTTGGGAGGATCACCGTTGATGAAGATCTGGTGTTGTATTTGTTTGGCACACCTGGGCAGCGCAGGTTTGATTTTATGTGGCAAATCCTCTCGGAAGGTATGCTTGGTTTTATTGTGATGGTGGACAGCAACCGCCCGGAGACCTTCCGCGAAGCACGCAGCATTTTGCAGACGTTTCGGGCGTATGCCCCGACGCCGTATGTGGTTGCGGCCAATAAGCAGGATTGTGATGATGCCTGGGAGTTGGGTGACATGCGAGTTGCATTGCGCCTTGATCCGAATATTAAATTCCTGCCGTGTGTTGCAACAGACAAAGAAAAGGTCAAAAAAGTTTTACTTGAGCTTTTGTTCAGTATTCAGGAAGAGATGGATGCAGACAGGATTTAATCAGCCTGAGGGGCGGTGATGTGGCTTCCATAACAACGGATCAGGGTATTGTTCATTACGAAGTCTATGGCAAGGGCCGGCCAGTGATCTTGCTGCATGGTTGGCTGGGCTCCTGGGGACTTTGGAGACAAACCATGGCGGTGTTGGGAGAGTCCCACCGTACTTATGCTCTTGATTTTTGGGGTTTTGGTGAATCAGGCCGCAAACGTGATACGTATGCTGTACAGGATTTTGTGAATCTGGTTGACCAGTTCATGGATCGGTTAGGGATCGTTAGTGCGCCGATTGTGGGACATAGTATGGGGGGAACCGTCAGTCTTTCTTTGGCGGTCCAATACCCACAGCGTACTGAGAAGGTGGTTGTAATTGGCTCACCAATTGTGGGATCTTCGCTGGCTTTTGCGCTGAAACTTGCCGGGTTCCGCATGAACGCGTTCCTGCTATTCCATATGTTCAAGCTTTTTCGCTTGTTTATGCTGAGAGTTGGCTCACCGATGATCTGTCAGGATCCTGAATTTCCAAAAATGATGGATCGGGATTTATCACAAACAACACTGGATTCTTTTTTGGTGAGTATTGCTACACTGCGAAAAACAGATTTGCGGCCGATGCTTGGGCAGATTCAGGTCCCTGTGATGGGAATGTACGGCGATAAGGATAACATCGTTAATCCTAATCAGTGGAAGGATTTGAAAGATAGTGTAGCGCATGCGCGCATTGAACGTTATCCAAACGCCGGACATTTTATTATGCTGGATGATCCGGTGGACTGTGTTGGCAAGATCAAAGAATTCTTAGACACATCGAATACTGGAGAATAATGATATCTGATACCGCAACTTATCCAAGTTCAAACCAATTTGGCCTTTTAATGTTAGAGGGGGCAAGGGAGATCATTGGACAGGCTGGGGTGAATGCAGTGGTTAATCGTGCCCAGGTTTTATGCCGCAAAGACTCAAAAACAAACCAGGCTACGACAAACGTTGGCCATATTCAATCTGCGCTTGAAGAGTTTTATGGACAGCGGGGCGGACAGGGAGTTGCCCTGCGATCCGGACGAGTAAGTTTTAATTGTCTCCTGCGAACAGATGGGAAGGAAATAGGTTTGATGGAGCTGAATTATCGGATGCTCCCCAGCAAGGCCAGGATTTTCATAGGGTTGCAATTGCTTGCCCAAAAAATCTCTTCCATGATTACGAAAACAGTGAAAGTTGAAGATGAAAATGATGCCTGGTTGTGGCGTATGGAAAATGATCTGCAGCCTGGCAGTGAACGCCTTACACAAAATAGATGTCATTTTATTATCGGTTTCTTGCAGGAATACTTGATGTGGGCCAGTGGGGGAAAGTATCATCATGTGCAGGAAGTAACGCAAGCGGATGAGAATGGGCAATTCTGCTTGATCCAACTGGAAAAGAACAGCCTTTAGGCAGGCGAGAATGCTAAAAATCATTCTCCAATCCTCTCAATCTATCGCACCGTTCAATGAGCGGGCACGCGATCTTCGTATTTTAAATAAACCTTTGTGGTTGCATCAGCGTGATCTGTTGGCACCTTACATTACCCGCGAGGTTGAACTGCCGCAAGGGGCGCGGATGCCACAAACGAATGAACCGTGTCTGGTGTTTCGCGATAATTTGTATTTTGATGAAGACTATATCAAGGCTTTCATTACCGAAGCTAAAAAACGGGACAAACCTTCCAGAGCTGCTTTTTCAATTAACGATGCTGCTTTTACAGAGCATTGTCTGCCGCTTTCAACATCATATATCCCGGCAGGAGATCTATATCTGACCGACCTCTGGTATTACCCGGATGGGCCGCAGCCAGCGGCAGAGCCGCTGGTGATCGATATGGAGGCACGTGATCTGGGTTATTACCATATCCCTACGTACATGGCCTCAGAAAAGGGAGATCTGGTCTATAAGGTCCCGCTGCGCAGTTTGATCTCAATTGATTCGTGGGTGCATGTTTTTATTGCCGACTCAGTGTTTGGTATGTTTGGCAAAGCAGCAAGAGAGCTGAAGCGCTTTGATATGGACCCTGTTTACAAATTGGGTGTTCTGGGGTCAGCCTTGTATGAAGGCAAGCAGGTGTTGTCCTGTTCCAAGCTGGTACAAGTTGGCAGGAATTGTGTGATCGATCCTTCCGCAGTGATCCATGGGCCGACGGTGATTGGAGACAATGTCACAATTGGCGCGGGTGTGGTGATCGATAACTGTATCATTGGCGATCATGTCAATATCTCGCAAGGCAACCAGATCCTGCTTTCTGTTGTGGGAGATGGCACCTTTCTGCCTTTCCAGGCTTCGTTGTTTATGACGACACTGATGGAACACAGCATGGTTGCACAGTTGACGTGCTTGCAGATGTGTGTGGTAGGTCGAAATTCCTTTGTCGGTGCGGGGAATATCTTTACCGATTTTAATCTGTTATCCGCTGATATTAAAGCACGTGATGGGGCCGGGAAATTGAAACCTTCTAACCGGCCAGTACTGGGCAGCTGCATTGGGCATAACGTACGCATTGGTTCCGGGCTGATTATTTACCCGGCGCGGATGATTGAATCGGATGTTGTTCTGGTAGCTTCGAAAGAGCGACGGGTGATTGACAAGGATGTGTATTTCGAAGACAGTGATCACCACGGGCTGAATGCAGCCAATCTACATCGTCGCTTGTATCCTCGCCCGGGGGAACGTACAGTGGAGAGCTGGTAATCTGAACCTGGTTATCCAGGAAGAAAATCAGTGGTTTTTAATGATTTATTTGCGCAAGTTTTACGCAAAAATGGCTTCATTGGATTTATAATAGTAGGATGGATAGTCTGGTCAATAGATTGTTATCGTATTTAGTATATGTAAATTAGGGAGTCCATTAATGAATAAAGCCCGCCTTTTGATCGTAGAAGACGATCCTGATATTTCAAACATGCTGAGGATTTACTTCTCGGGCCAAAATTATGAAGTAGACACCGCGATGCGGGGGTTAATCGCATTGGAGAAAACGCGGCAGGTGATGCCTCACCTGATCGTGTTGGACATTATGCTGCCCGATATTGATGGGTATGAAGTATGCCGCAACCTCCGCACCAATACTCGTACCAGCCACATTCCTGTGATCTTCCTCACACAGAAAGACGAACGCAGTGATAAATTGCAAGGCCTGGAATTGGGGGCAGACGATTATATTACCAAGCCTTTCGATATTGAGGAATTGAAGCTGCGTGTGCAAAATGCAGTCGCACGTTCTGAACGGGAAAGCCTGACAGACCCGCAATCCGGTTTGCCTGCTGGCAGATTGATCGAAGACCAACTGCGCCGCGTGATCCGGGAAGAAAACTGGTCATTGATGGATATTCGCATTAATCATTTTGAGCCTTTTAAAGATGTGTATGGGTTCATTGCTGCTAACGACGTGCTGCGTTTTACAGGGATGATCCTTGGTGAAATCGTGGATGAATTGGGTAACGATGGCGATTTCATCGGTCACGCTGGTGGCGATAATTTTGTGATTATTACCGGAGAGGATGCAGCGCCTTTGATCCTGCGCCGGC
>JAIOTF010000437.1 GCA_021107195.1 Anaerolineaceae bacterium
AGCAATTCGCGCAAGCGTGCTTCGATCCGTCCAACAAGTACCTTTTTGCGGTACTTTGGACACCACACCAGATGATATTTGAGAGAGTAAACACAACTTGAACTTGTTTTATATCTGCTGTCTACCACAGAACAATTGTGCCATTAATACATGCAGATGTCATACATCTAACAGCCAGAAACAGCTACGCTGTTTATCAAATTCCTCTGTCGCTTAAAATCGACTGTCCCCTTTGATGGTTTTTATGGAGACTTCCCCTGCTGTTTCTGGTGAATGCTCCAGTTTTCCTTCAGCAGCCAAAGCAATCAACTGCAGCATTTTGCCCAATTCCTGTTCCAATAAATCCTCGGGAGTCAAAAATGGCAGTTCAACGATACGCGATGTCCGGGCGACTTCCTGGGTTAAACTGAGCCACCACTGCATAAGGAATTCCTTGATCAACTGCTTGTCGTCTTCAGTTATTTTCCGTGCCATCCGGGTTCCCATTCGTAGGTGAAAGCGACTTCCGCTTAACCGTTAAATTTCGCAAATGCTCACTAAAACTGAGACCCTCTTGTTCCGCCTCGCACTTAATCAACAGCTTCTCAGCTTTGGATATTCGGAAGCGTGCCACTTCCACTTTATCCGCATTCATAGCCAGCATTAAAAATCTGCGTTCGCCAGACGTTAAGTCCTGACCATCAACATATTTTTGGATAACAAATTCCAGATTCATAGAATACTCCGCGAGAGACCCTCCCCTTTCAAGGGTGGTGAGGGATAGCGGGTTGCCCACAGTTTGGGCAACGATTGATTTTTTGTTTGCATGATTTTTTCTCCTGTAGTGTAAACATATTATGAAACTTACAGCCAAAGTGAAGCTTCAGCCAACTAAACAACAATTTGTTATTCTGCTTGATACCCTCAAGACGGCTAATGCTGCCTGCAACGATATTAGCAGGCAAGCCTGGGAAAGAAAGACTTTCAAGCAATTTGATATTCACCACGTTGTTTACAGAGATATTCGCTCTCGCTACATTCTTTCCGCACAAATGACTATCAGGGCTATCGCTAAAGTTGCTGACGCCTATAAGCTGGACAAGAAAGTCCAGCGCGTTTTTGCTTCTACCGGCGGCTTTGCTTACGATAACCGTATTTTGTCCTGGAAAGTCAACAAGCAGGCTGTGAGCATCTGGACAATTGAGGGACGACAAACAATTCCATTCCTTGCCGGAAAGCGGCAGATTGACTTGCTCAAATCTCAGCGGGGCGAAAGTGACCTGGTTTTGATTGACGGTGTCTTCTATCTTTTCGCAGCTTGCGATGTTGACGAACCAGAACCTGATGATATCCAGGAATATCTTGGTGTTGATCTGGGCGTTGCCAATATCGCCACAACGTCCGATGGAAAACAATTCGCAGGAAGTAAAGTTAATTCGGTTAGAAAACGCAGGCGCAGACAGCGCAGGCGATTGCAAAAGAAAGGCACAAAATCTGCCAGGCGCAGAGCCAAAAAGCTTTCCGGCAAAGAGAAACGCTTTGCCAACGACATAAATCACCAGATCAGCAAGCAGCTTGTAGAGATTGCGAAACGCACCGGACGCGGCATCACTCTTGAAGACCTCAAGGATATCCGTAAACGGATAAGGGCTAGACGCAATAAGCGTAGCTGGTCTTTTCACGACCTGGGACAAAAGATACTTTACAAAGCCAGACTTGCTGGCGTCCCTGTTGTATTTGTCGATCCGGCCTATACATCTCAAATGTGTTCTGTTTGCGGCTATATTGCCAAGCATAATAGAACCTCTCAATCTTCTTTCAAATGCCGTCAGTGTGGTCACGCTTCCAATGCTGATGTCAACGCGGCTGTGAATATTTCACGGCTGGGGTGTCTGTCAACCACCCATACGTCTCAACGTTCTTTGTTAGGGACAAGCCCACTTGCTCACCTGCACTGCACCAAACGCAGTGCGGTGCTAATGTCAGCGGTGGGTAGTTGACAATTCATGCTTCCTTGTTCGTTTTACACGTTTCCATAGTATTGACGTTTTTTTAAAAATCAGGAAACGCCTATAACTTTCTATATTTTAGCAGTTTTGTAGCTACAAATCAAATAGAAATCTTAAATTTTTACGGTTTTTAAGATTGTACACTTGACTTAAAGGCCTTAAGAGTGTAGATTCTATATTAATACTGTTTTGCTCATAAAATTTACCTCTCAGGGAGCAGACAATTATGATGGTTACTGGTGATTCTAAACGCATTTACGCATTAAAACAACTCGGGTTTAAGGAAGAGCCGTTCTCCCGCTCTGCAGACCCCAGGTTTTTATACCTTTCCCCTGAATTACAAAACATTCAGATGCGTACCCAGGCGGTTGTTGACCGCCGGCGCGCCCTGGCCGTCATTGAAGGAGATTACGGGATGGGTAAATCAACACTGGCGCGCCGCATGGAAATCATGTATCGCTCTGAACCGGATAAATATGATGTCGTTTTTGTCCACTCAGCAACATACAATACAGTATATTCGGCTTTGGTCGATATCAGCCGGAGATTGGGACTGGAACGCAGAAAAGGCGTCGCCGCCCAACTGCGTGAAATTGAAATGTATTTTCTTGACGAATATGAGCAGGGGCGCAATATCGTACTTATTTTTGACGAAGCGCAAACCCTCCACCCAGATGCATTGACTCTGGTCCAGCATTTTTACAATTTCGATGTCACCGAAAAACTGGTACAGGTGCTCATGTTCGGACAGCCTGAAATCAACAAAATCTTCGATGAACGCCCCGAGATTCGCTCCAGGGTAGACTCCTGGTTCCGCATGGTGCCCCTGGATATGGGCTCCACCCTGGAGATGATCCAGTTTCGCTGTACGGTAGCCGGTCGAAAAAAGCCCCTGCTCAGCGAAGACGCCTTCATTCAAATCTGGGACCAGACCAACGGCGTACCGCGCAGCATTGTCGATCTTTGCAGCCTCGTCGTTGACCAGCTAATCGAAGATAGCATCACCACGGTTGCAGATCAAAATACCGTTGAAATCGCACTGGAATTGTATAGAAACAAGTTAGCAGTAAGTTAGTTTTTAGATTTATTGTACATAATAACATTTTATTATTTGTACATAAAAACATTTATTTATATGGCTAAAATATTATGACAAAAGACGACCATACACCTGACACCTGGGTTAGATTACTGGATGCACAAGGCGGAATCCGCGAAGATGCTATCAAACCGCCCCGCCCGCAAGGACGTCCACGCAATCCTTTTCCCAAACACTCTGTCCATATCACCTTGACCAGCAATGAAATTACTGTCCTGGACAAGCTGATTGAGCAATTATCTATAGGCACTAACACAAAAGTATCAAGGGGACAGATCATTGCGTTTATGGCCCACTATCTCCGCGATGAGTTATCGCATTTGGAGATTGAGTTAGCAGAAACTAAATCATTTCGAGAGTTAGCTGAAAAACTAAGGAAGGAGATAGAGTAGTTTTCTTGCACCCGAACAACAGATAAGGTGCAACGACATCTTAAAAGCGAGATGCCCCTAAAAGGGGCACCATCAAGACGGCAATTTCGGATAGGAAATTATGCCGCTGTGAGACTTGTTGTATTTATACCTGAATTTATCAGGTTTGTCAACTTAGTCTAAGTTTAGGTATTGTCTAAACGCATTAACCTATGCGCAATTGGTGCCCTTTCAGGAGAAGACCAACTGCGTACATATGGACTATATTGCAGAGGCTTTACGACTTACCAACCAAAAACGTATCGCTGATGGCTTGCCACCCTTAAAGCATTTCGGGGCTGGCAAAGATGGTCGCCATCATGACTGCATAGAGCCGGTACGCACTCGCAATTCCTATTCCCCTCCCCCGCCCGCCTCATCCCCAATCCTTGAATCTCCTTCTTTTCCGGATGAGATCCGAATTTGGCCACAAGTCATACTGCGTGCTGCGCAACAAAACCTCGGTGGCGCGATCCGAATATGGGCATTTGCAAAGGCACTCGATGCATCAGGTTCTGGCGTCATCGAAAAAAAATCCCTTTTATCTTATCTGGAATGGCTGGGGGTTCCCTCCGCAAGCCGTTACCGCTGGCTGCGATCAGCTGCTCAGAGCGGCCTTTTACGCCCGGTGCGCAATGGTGCAATATTCCTGATCAACAGCATTCAGCGGGTAGGAGAACTGATCAATAGCGAAGACATCGGCTGTCGCTGCCTGATCACAGCAAAAACGCTCACGCACACGCACTGGAAAAGCAGCGTTTGGGACCTGGCGCTGACCCAATTCAAAAATCGCCCCGTATCACGGGCTACACTTCTTCAAATAACCGGTATCCCGATAAGAACCCAGGTGGAATTGGAACGATTTGGTTTGGTACAAGCGCACCGAAACTGGTGCATCACGAATACCAATCCGGACCTGATTGACCCTTACAAAGATTTTGCCCGGCCCCATGCATTTGTAGCACGCATGGCCAGACAGCCTCACATTGTTTATCAATTACCCAACAATTATTCTGTCCCAAAACTCTCAGGTACGCCTGACGGTGGCGGCTATCGACGGAAAACCTATGCTGCGGCATCTGCCTCTGTTAAATCTGACAGCCCTGAACCCAGGCTCTCGGTTGTCAGATTCCAGGAAAGTGATTTCCTGGATGGGGGCGCTAGGTGCGAGAAAATTCATAGGCGTTACTTCGACCGCTCAAAACCGTTCACGCGTGCATTAAGGCGTTTAGGACGCACTGGTATCCGGGGAACGTTGTACCAAAAAACACGAACAACCATTCGCAAACCAAGGAGTAACTGGTACACAGAAGAGCAAATCTAGATTCTCAATACTTGCAGGCGTTAAATCTGTTAAGGGAGGTTTTCCTTTTTTATTTTTTGGCATTCTTTTGACTCTACTTTTTTAATGAGTTGGTTTCCATTAGGCTTTGGCTTTGTTTTTCTTTGTCCCTCCCTAAAGATTTTGAGACTGCTATAGCTACCAATAAATCACATGGCCGATTGGAAAAACGTACACTGACTGCAAGCAGCCAATTGAATGATTTTCTTGATTGGCCTTATCTGGATCAAGTCTTCATGTTGGAACGCCATGTTACCTCTACCAAAACTGGTG
>JAIOTF010000157.1 GCA_021107195.1 Anaerolineaceae bacterium
CATGAGCTCGCGCGGAACACCGCTCCAGGTGGTGCCGATAGGAATGGTAAGGGTGGTACCCGGACTGACCCAGGAGTTGCTGGTGAGGCCGTTGGCACTCAAAAGCGTGCCGGGATCAATATTGAAGCGGCGGGCCAAACAGTAGGGAAATTCACCCTGCTGGAGGACATGTGAAGAAGGCGTAACCGGCGTGTCCACGATAACTGGCATTAATGTGGGCGCCGCGGTTGGCATCGCGGCTTGTACGGTGGATACCGCCGTCGGGGCTGGGTCGACTGCGCTTTCCGTTGGCGATTCGCCCTGGGCATCTTCGGCCGGGGCGGTATTCACCGGGAAAGGTGCCTGCTCTTCTTCGCCGGCGGGTTCGGTTGGGGCGATTTCTGCCGGCGCTTTGGACGCGGAACGATTGCAGGCTGCCACGGTCAGGCCAAGAATAATGATCAGCAAAATGCTTGCGATTCTTTTTTTCATGATGGTTCTCCTCCTGAAGCTACTTTGCTGCGTATATACAGCACTTCAATCATTATACAGCTTTTTTTGAGCCTTGCATAATCCTTTTCAAGGTTGTAAGCAAGGGAGCGTCAGCCTTTTCAAGGCGTGTGTGCGGGGGTAAGATAAGAGAGAAGTTTATCGAAATGCGAGCAGAAAGCAATGATGGGAAATTTTGAATCATTTGGAAAATGGCTGGTGGCAGCAGGGATCATTCTGGTGGTGATCGGAGCGGTGATCTGGGTGTTGGGGAAGTTCACTGACCTGGAATCTCTGCCGGGCACGCTGCGCATTCAGAGCGCTGGTTTTACCTGCGTTGTGCCGGTGCTGGCTTCGATCGTTGGCAGTATTTTGCTGACGGTCATTTTGAACCTGGTGGTGCGCTTGTTCAATAAATAGTGCCATAGCTTGACCTATGCGTGAAAACACAGCTCTTGTTTGCAGGGGCTGTGTTTATTTGTACGGGACGCAGGTCAGGAGGCTTTTTTGACGAGGGTGAGGATATCTTTCAGGAGCAGCTCACGGTCGTGCAGGTTTTCTGTGTCGGACAGATCCTGAAAGCAGGTCGATGCAGAAGATTCAAGCAGGTGCAGGCTGACGCTGCGCATTGCAGACTGGATGGCGGTCAACTGCTGGAATATCTCATGACAATCACGTTGCTCTGTGATCATAGCTTGCACACCGCGAACCTGGCCTTCGATGCGCCGCAGGCGTTTGACAAGGTTTTGCTGGGTTGGGGGGTGATCCAGTTTCATGGTCTTTTATGTGAGGGCTGCACCGCAGCCCGGGGTTAACAACCAGCTCAGGTGAATGGGGAGCTGGCAGGGCGTGCGCCGCTGGTGCCGGCACTGCGGCTGGCGGCTGAGGTGATCTGCTTATGGGTGTCGTGGCTCTGACACTGCGGGCAGACCTGGGACTGACCGGCTTGAGAAAACCGAACCAGTTTTTCAAAGGTGGTAGTGCATGTTTCGCAGCGATATACATATAAAGGCATGGATTTTCTGGTACTCCTTACAGGTAATATATACTGTACTGGAGTATACCATATAACTGCAATGTACAATGTGAAATTTATAATGCACAATTTATAATGCACAATTATGCAAGGTTTTTTACGGGGGGAACAAAGAAAGCAAGTCGATTTTCAGGACAAAATTTCTTAAAATACTCCTTGACACAGAACGAATGTTCTGCTATATTTATAAATAGTACAAATGGTCGATCAATGAAAAGAATGGGCTTATGCAGCAGCCTGGAAAATATTGCCCGACAAAGATGACTGACTAAAGGAGTCGATTATGGCAAGAAAAAGCGCTGGAATGGGAGAACGTCATCATAAAATTATGCGTTTCCTATCCAAATTCCAGAATGAGAATGGATATTCTCCCTCGATCCGCCAGATCGGCGAGGCCATAGGAGTGAAGTCAACTTCGTTGGTAGATTACTACTTAAAACAATTGGAAGAGATGGGAAAGATCGAGCGCGATGCGCATGTTTCCCGCAGCATCCGGTTAATTACAGATGTTTCCGCCGACCCCACGCTGGCAGAAGATATTAAGGAAGCGCTGCGAAAGGCAAGTGATTTGTTCACTATTCCAATCGCAGGGCGGATTGTGGCGAGTGCACCGATCCCTGTTCCTTCTTCTGATGTAGGCTATTATGACCCGGAAAGCAGCGTGGATATTGCCCGCAGTTTACTGCCGAAAAAAGAGAAATTGGAGGACTTGTTCGCTTTGGAAGTGGAAGGTGATTCAATGATCGATGCGATGATCAACAGTGGTGATATCATCATCATGCGCCATGCAAAGCGAGCCAGAAATGGTGAAATGGTGGCGGTCTGGCTGGATGACAGCGATGAGACCACGCTGAAGTATTTCTATCGTGAGGGCAAGCGGGTGCGTTTGCAGCCTGCCAATCCCACGATGGACCCCATCTATATTGACCAGCCGGAAAATTTACGGATCATGGGCAAGGTTGTGATGGTGATCCGGCAGATCCAGGGTGTGGCGGTATAACAAGGATCGGCTTTGAGAGATAAAGATATGTCGGGCGGCTTTTGTGCCGCCTGATATGTTTTAAAGCAAACATCCCTCCGTTTGGAGGGATGTGCGATTGCAATGAGAAGTGCAATTATTCGACAGCGATGACTGCGCCAGCGCCTTCGAGTTTGCCCTTGGCTTCTTCGGCAGCTTCTTTGCCAACGCCGGCGAGAATCTTGGTGCCGGGGGTTTCTGCCATGCCCTTGGCTTCGACCAGGCCCATGCTGGTGAGCTGGCGAATGACCTTGATAACTTCGATCTTCTTCGGGCCGGTTTCTTTGAGGACAACATC
>JAIOTF010000159.1 GCA_021107195.1 Anaerolineaceae bacterium
TCAATCCGACAGACACACAATTGCTGGTTCAATCGGTTGTGCTCCTGGGATTTGGGTTTGCCTTCTGGCTGGCGGTATTTCCGCTTTATACCTGGATTCCGCTGTTGGCGGAAGAGGTTTCGCCATTCACTGCCGGTTTTGTGTTGAGCCTCCTGCCAACGGTCATCTTGCTGCTGGCTTTGCATTTCCTCAATGGTTTCCCCTGGCTTTGGCAATACCCTCTTCTGAGTACTGCGTTACGCCTCATGGGCGTTTTGATGGCAGCCACCGGTGGAGCCTGGGCCATCTTTGAACGCAATTTGAACCGCCTTCTGGGGTACGCCGTCATCATCGAGAGCGGTTATGCCCTGCTGGCGTTGAGCCTGGGAGACTTGAATGGTTTGCAGCTATTTGCAATGATGTTCCTGCCGCGTTTGCTGGCCTTATTGCTGTGGAGTGTTGCGCTGACTCTGCTTGCGAAAGACGGGTCCTTGACCTTTGCAGATACAACCGGGTTGCTGCGTCGTAAGCCCTTTGCTTCCGCAAGTTTGCTTCTCGCCTGTTTTTCGCTTGGCGGGTTGCCTTTGCTGGCTGGATTGCCTGCCCGGCTGGCCTTGCTGGAGAGAGTCTCTGTTGTGTCTTTTGTGATCGTGCTTTGGTCTGCTTTGGGCAGCGTCGGGCTCTTGTTTGGCGGTGGGCGCGTTTTATCCTATATGGTCAAGGGTGAGGAAAACTGGCAAATTGAGGAAGGCTGGGTGCAGCGTATTTTCCTTGTGGTCGGTTCTGTTTTGCTGCTTCTGGTTGGCGTGTTTCCGGGCTGGTTTTTGCCGGTCATGTCCTCTCTTCTGGCAGCTTTTGAGCGGCTGCGCTGATATTTGATTCTGGTATAATGCAGTTTTTCATATACAATGAAGATCATTTTTATACTGAAGTGAATTTATACCCATCACGGGAAAGGTTGAGAAGATATGGACCTCGAACAGATCGTCTCTCGATTGGAATGGTTGGATGATGAGCGGCGTAAGGACAAAACACTCATTGCCAGCTTGCAGCAAAAGGTTGAGAACTTGGAAGTGCAGCTCCCAAAACAACAGAAAAGGGTCAAGGAATTGTCTGGCGACGTGGCGCATGTCTCTGGCATGCTCGCCCAGCTTGACCATCTGGAAGAAGGGATCAGCAATTTGCGGGTTGAGATCACGCGCAGCATCGAAAATATCGAAAAATTACGCGCTGATAAAGACCGCGATCACGAACAAACACGCCGGAGCGATCTGGATACTTTGAATAAATCGATTGCTGATCTGCGTAAAGCAATTGAGCCGATATCTGGATTAAAGATGGGGCTTCAGGCCAGAGAGGAAGAAGAATATCGTCTCAACCGCTCCTTGCAGGAAGTTCAGAAGCAGGTGGGTGACAGTCTGCACATGGATGAAGAATACCGCCGGACACAGCGCCTGATCAGCGAGAGCCAGCGCCAGGATTCAAAACGCCTCTCAGACCTTCAGGCTGAATTTGCAGGCATTCGGAAACGCGTCGATGAGCAGCGCGGGCGCATGGAACTTGCCAGTGAAAGTCTTTCAAAATTAGAGCTGAGATTCAACGATCTTCAAATGTCAGAGACTGAACGACGACAGGCTCAAACTGCTTTTGTCGAAAAACAGAGTTTGATGTCACTTGAACGGGATCAAGCCTGGAAAGAATGGGAAGAAAGATTTGAGGGGCTACAGGCCCAATCGGTCACTCTGGATACCAAAATGCAGGCATTGGACACCTTGCAGCGTGATGTGCGCCGTGCCCAGGATGCGTTTGCAGACATTCAGCAGCGCTTTGAACGCCGGGTGAATGAAATCACTGAAATGCAGCGCTTGGGCGAAGAGCGATTCCGTCAGGAATGGGTCAATTTCAAGGCGGACGATCAAAAACGTTGGACTAACTATACCCTTGCACAGGAAGAACAGCAGCGGGAAACCAACCGTCATTTCGGTAAAATGGACGATCGACTGGGAAATTTGGAAGACTTGACCCAGGAGATGAATGACCTTCTCAGTCAGCTTACTGAAGATACACAAGCACGCTTGCAGGGCTTAATGGCTATCGTGAATGATTGGTTGGAACAATATCAGCGTTCCTTTGGCAGCCGTTCGTAGTGACAAAGGTTGTGTTGTTGAATTTGATGAAGAGTGGGGCGTGATTGTATGCGGGTGATTGGTACAGCCGGCCATGTGGATCATGGCAAATCAACCCTCGTGGCTGCTTTGACCGGAATCCACCCCGATCGATTAAAAGAAGAGCAAGAACGGGAAATGACCATTGATCTCGGCTTTGCCTGGCTGAGCCTGCCGGGCGGCGAGGACATCGGTATAGTCGATGTTCCCGGGCACCGGGATTTCATCGAAAATATGTTGGCTGGCGTTGGGGGAATTGATGCCGCTTTGTTCATTGTCGCTGCTGATGAGGGCGTGATGCCCCAAACCCGGGAGCACCTGGCCATCCTGGATGTGCTGCAGGTGGACTGCGGCGTCATCGTCCTGACCAAAACCGATCTGATTGATGATGCAGAATGGCTTGATCTGGTTGAGATGGATGTGCGTGATGAGGTTGCCAATACGGTCTTGGCAGATGCTCCCATTGTGCGCGTCTCTGCCCGTGACGGTTCCGGATTGGAGACTTTGAAAGCGCACCTTGCAGAAGTGCTGGCAGAACGCCCCCGGCGGGTAGATCTCGGCAGGCCGCGCTTGCCTGTTGACCGGGTGTTCACCATTGCCGGCTTCGGCACGGTGGTCACCGGTACCTTGCTCGACGGCAGTTTTCACAATGGCGATGAAGTGATCGTCTTGCCCGGAGCCGAACGGGGACGCATCCGCGGTTTGCAAAACCATAAAAGAAAAGTACAGCATGCCGAGCCTGGCAGCCGCACAGCGGTCAATGTCAGCGGGCTGGATGTCCATCAGGTAGCACGGGGGGATGTTCTTACCCTGCCGGGACAGTATCAACCCACCCGCCGCCTGGATTTGCAGTTTCGCTTGTTGGCAGACGCCGGCACCTCAATTTTCCATGATATGCAAGTCAAGCTTTTTGTCGGTTCAGCAGAGGTGTTGGCCCGCGTGCGCCTCCTGGGCACAAAAGAATTATTGCCCGGTCAGTCTGGCTGGCTGCAACTGGAAACGCAAGAGCCTGTGACCGTTGTACGGGGAGACCGCTACATCTTGCGCCGCCCGTCACCTGGCGAAACCCTGGGGGGCGGCATGGTGCTGGACCCGCATCCGCCGCGCCGTCACAAGCGGTTTTCTGAGGCCGTTTTACAAAACCTGGAATCGCTTTATCAGGGTTCCGATGCTGATCTGATGTTCCAGGCCAGCCTTGCCAGGGGCGTAGCTCCCCTGAAGGATGTGGTCAAACAGGCACATTTGAGTGAGGAAAGCGGGGCCAAGGCCGCTCAGGAACTGATCGAGGCTGGCAGGCTGGTCGTGCTGGAGCCGGATCAAAAAGATCCCCTGGTGGTAGCTGTGGATACCTGGCAGAAGATTACTGCCAAAGCCTTGCAATGGGTCAGTGGTTTCCATGGCACGCACCCGCTGCGCAAGGGGATTTCACGCGAAGAATTGAAGAGCCGTCTGAAATTTTCACCTGCTGTATTCAATGCAGTGATGGATTCTTTGGTGCACGAGCAGCGTCTTGAACAGCAGGCGGCTTTGGTGTTCTTGCCCGGTCATGAAGTGCGTTTTACCTTCGCCCAACAGACACGGATCGACGAGCTCATGCAGCGCTTTGCTGATGAACCCTATAAGCCGCCATCGATCAGGGAATGTCAGGCGGAAGTGGGGGAGGATGTGTATTTTGCCCTGGTTGATCTTGACAGGCTGGTACCGGTCTCAAAAGATATTGCTTTTCGCCGTGAGGAGTATGACCATATGCTGGCCGAGCTGCGCGCTCATTTTGCTGCCCCGCAGGGCTTTTCATTAGGCATGTTCCGCGATCATTTTAACACCAGCCGCAAATATGCACTGGCCTTTCTGGAACACCTCGACAGTCTGGGTATCACCACCCGCGGCGATGACGTACGGTTTTTGCGCTGAAGGGTGAACGCGTGCACTGCACAATGCGCCTTGCTCTAAGGCTTGCCTGCCCTCTGAAAAACTTGTCAGACATTTAACCAAAATACTGTTCAATCGCTCCTGAAACTCGTTTTTCCATGCCTTTTCTTCCTGCCAGTGAGTTCAGGCGTTATGTGTTTACTGTTTTCCACTAATTTTATCAACCCGGCTATCCATGCAAACGCTGATATCAGTTGTCACGAATTTGCCGTCCAGGAATAGACTGAGAATCGTGGCTGGCGTTGGAGCAGATTGTGCTTTTTCCATTGTATCTAACTTGATTATTTTGAGCGGCAGATGTCGTTTACCAGCTGTCTCTACCAGAGATTCTTTGACATGGTATTCCGAATAGGGACAGCGATTTGAAAAATAGGCAACAAGGCCCTTCTTTACAGGGCACTCACCACTCTTAACTGAATTTTTGAAACAAGGACGAGAGACAGTTTTATTAACTCGATAGTTGTGATTTTAAAAATATAAGTGCTTGCGGTTCAAAA
>JAIOTF010000439.1 GCA_021107195.1 Anaerolineaceae bacterium
AACAAGTTATTTTCTGGATGGAGCGAAAAAAAATGAATGAATCACTCATTACCTGGTTTGAAATAGGATTCAACTTAATTTACCTGGCAGCGATCTGGTATCTGGTAGCACTGATGAGCTTTTCAATGAGCTCGGTGCCCTCGAAAGATCGCCCAGCAGCAGATTTGGTACGTCTGGCTTTTATTCTGTTGGCGGCTGGCGATACCGGGCATGTAGGTTTCCGGGTCCTGGCTTATGCGTTAGGGGGTCTCGATGCACAGGCTATGGTCTTTGGCAGCCAGATGAGTCTGGTCGGGATTGGCATGTTAACTACTTCTTTTACCGTAACCTTCTTTTATATGGTATTGGTGTACATCTGGCAAAAACGCAATAACCAATCAGCTAATTGGGCGACTAACTTGCTGCTGGTCGCTGGTGTGGTGCGCCTGATGATGATGGCATTACCAAGCAACGATTGGGGTGCAGCAGTACCATCGCAACCAATGAGTCTGTACCGCAACTTACCGTTGATGGTACAGGGGGTAGGCATCTGCGCATTGATTTTGTTCAGCGCTTACCGCAATCACGACGCAGCCTTCAAATGGATCGGATGGATGATTGCTGTATCCTTTGCATTTTATATTCCGGTCATTTTGTTCGCACAGATGATTCCCATGCTGGGAATGCTCATGATTCCCAAGACCTGTGCATATCTGGCAATCGCGATCATCGCGTATCGCAACATGTGGCACCAGAACCAGGCACTGCCCCAGTAAATCTTGAAACTCCCCATGCATAAAGACATGGGGAGTTTCAGACTATGGACAGCAAATCCACCAGGCGAAGCAAAAAAGCTGTCGAAGTACCATTTCCGATTACCAGCGGCTGAGAGTCAAATGCTCACTCAAGAGCAAAGAAACGTCAAAGCGCTTCAAACAGTGACCGATTAGGTGTAATTCACTCCTGATCGATATAAAATGCCAGACCAATCGTACCCGGGCCAACGTGTGTGCCGATGACCGGGCTTAGTGCATACTTGTCCAATTGTTTGCAGTGCAGTGAATTTCCAACCATCTCTTTAAAACGATCCGCAGTTTCAGGATCATTGGCATGCATCACTCCAGCAACAATTGCCTGTTTCCCAGCGAATTTGTGTGCCAAACGAATCACCCGTTGCAATGCTTTTTTCTTGGTGCGTACTTTTTCCAGACCATCAATGTGTCCATCCGCGGTCAGGGTAAGGATGGGTTTGATCTTCAACGCAGTGCCCAAATAGCGTGAAGCGCCGCCAATCCGTCCGCCTTTATGCAGATATTTCAGGGTATCCACCACAAAATAGATACGCGTACCAGCCGCAAGTTTCTTCACCTGCTGTACCACTTCATCCAGCTCCATACCGGCTTCTATCAACTGCGCGGCTTTTTGCACAATGAGCGCCAGACCGGCAGAAGTCAGATGCGAATCAATCACTTCCACCGGAACCTGGTCAAACTCTTGCGCCGCTGCCATTGCAGATTCCACTGTTCCGCTGATCCCGGATGAGATCAGGATCGTTAGTATTGCATCCACATTCGGCGCAATTTCCTCGTAAAGATTATAAAATTCCTGAATAGGTGGTTGAGAAGTGGTTGGCAAACTAGTGGACTGCTCCAGCCGGTTGTAGAACGCCTGCGGGAGAATATCCACATTGTCCCTGAAGTTCTCGCCTTCCCAATGTAATTTCAGCGGCAGAACATGAATTCCATACCGTTCTACCGTCTCCGCACTCAGATACGCGGTGCTATCCGTTATAATCGCAATCTTTGACATGATGATTCCTCCTGAAAATAATAAGAAAAAGACCAAACGAAAACTGCCAAAAGGCCAGACAGATAAAAATACTGTCATTAAGAAAAAATGATACCACACTAATTATGAAATTCTCCTTCCCTCAGAAGAGTCTGGCCCAGGGGAAGGAAGGTGCAATGCAAGCGATAAAGATCAAAGACTATTGAAACGGACGAGGAGCTGGTTGATTTTGTAAAATATCCTCGATCTTTTGCAGAACGTCCGCCGTTAGCTGAGGGAGCAGGTCAACTGCCTGCATATTATCGTGTACCTGTTCCACGCGCGAGGCTCCGGTGATCACTGTACTGACATTAGGATTCTTCAAACACCAGGCAAGGGCAAGGCGAGCCGTGTTGGTGCCCAATTCAGCCGCCAGTTTCGCCAACTGCTTGATCTTCTCAATACGAACCTGGCTGCCTTCGCCCAGCAGCCGCTGACGCAGCCATTCATACCCCGGCAAATTTAACCGGGAATCTTCCGGAACACCGTCATTGTATTTTCCTGTGAGCAATCCTGAAGCCAATGGGGAAAATGTAGTCAAGCCGAGACCAATTGTCCGGTACAGGCGGGCATACTCCACTTCCACCTGCTCGCGGGAAAATATATTGTACCTGGGCTGTTCCATCACAGGCGGCACAAGATTGTATTGACGGGCCACAGCATAGGCCTCCATGATCTGCTGTGCTGACCAGGACGATGTGCCCCAATACAATACCTTGCCCTGCTGTATCAAATCACTCATGGCACGCACGGTCTCTTCCATTGGCACGTTCGGATCAGGGCGATGGCAAAAATACAAATCCAGATAATCGAGCTGCAAACGTTCCAGCGCCTGATGACATGCCTCAACCACATGCTTGCGGCTCAACCCTTTCTGATTCGGCCCAGGATTCTTGACGGCCCCAAAATATACTTTACTGGAGACCACATAACTATCCCGCCGCCAGCCGAGGCGCTTGATCGCTTTCCCCATCACTACTTCCGATTGACCAGCCTCGTAACCTTCAGCATTGTCAAAGAAGTTCACCCCGGCATCGTACGCCGCTTGCATGTTGGCAACGGCCTTATCAATATCCACCTGCGTGCCAAACGTTACCCAGGACCCCAATGACAACGCACTCACCTGTAATCCGGAATTTCCCAAACGTCTATATTCCATACGATCTCCTTCACGCACTATCAAAATCTGTTACTGCCAATGATCAATTTACATCGTTACTATCGCAAAGTAAAAATTTTTGCCAAATGTGCTGCTTCCATTATAACCATCTTTGCAAAATGCAATTTTCGCTAAAAAAAGTCAGCCAAGGGCCGAAAATAATTATCCGGATCACCTTTTTCACAACAAAACGATCCAAAGAATTGACACTCCGTTATAATAAGGAGATGAACAATGAACATGTTTCGTTGGAGAGCATACATGCTCTTGCGAATTAACCTCCTCCAGTGGATTTTACTGATCATCCTGGTCGTTCTCACAGCTGGCTGTCAGCCGGTGGTTGAAGGACAGGCGCTGCCTGCTGGCGCTGAAATCACTTTCATCTCCTGGCGAAATAAAAACATCGAAATCTACAAAATGAACCCGGCGGGCAGCCAAAACCTGACCCTCACGCCCCACCACGAATCCTACCCTGTCTGGTCACCAGATGGCAGCCAACTGGCATTCCTCGTTGCTGAGAACGGACAACAGCATCTGGCCGTGATGGATGCTGATGGCAGCAATAAGCGTTTGCTGGCGGAAAACATCCTCGCCCTGGATGAAGCCCCTGCCTGGGCCCCTGACGCCCAAATGATCGCCTTTGCCTGTGTAGCCGAGCAGCGCTCATCCCTTTGCCTGGTATCTGTTACAAGGGGCTGGATGCAAATCATGCCCGGCGAATGGGCCTCTCTTGGCAGTATTCAGTGGGCACCTTTCGATCCGATTATCCTTTTCCATGCCATGGCAGGCACCAGCCAAGATATCTTTGCATATACGACCTATACAGACAGCGTCAGAAATCTCACCTACCGAGAGGGACAAGACCTCTCACCAGCGTGGTCGCCGGATGGGCGCAAAATCGCTTTTTACTCAAATCGCAATGATCACCCAGGGTTATACCTGATGGATATCGACGGCACTTATCCGTACTTATTGCTGGAATCCAATATACAGAACGCTTTTCGCTGGTCGCCGGACGGCAAGCACATTGCATTCAGCCAACCTGCTGTCGGCAAAAACTACCTTTGCGTTTTCCAGATTGAAGGTCAATCACTGCGCTGTACGCAAAAAGATGGCACCCACCCAGCCTGGTCACCAGATGGGCAATTCCTGGTCTATGAATCACGACGCGGCAGCCATAGTCATTTATACCTGACCGACCTGTCGTGCAACGAGACACTGCGTCTGACAAAAGACTCCGCCGGCAGCTTTGCACCAGGCTGGCGGCCATAGATCAAAGCCAGCCCATCATTTCTGTGTTTAACCATCAGGACTTCCAAGGATATTGGAAGTCCTGTGATTCTACATGAAGTTCGCTTCAAAGCTACTGGAGCGCTTCTCCCAAACCTGCACGCAAACGATTCAAACGCGCCGGTCGATCAGTCACGAAACGCTCAATGCCGGCCAGCAGACAGGAAGGTGAAAGATGCGCCTCGTCGATCACCTCCTCCAATGTACCGCCCGTCCGCCAACGATCATCCCAATCTGCTGAAAGACCGTATTCTTCAGCCAAAGGATTGAAAATCCAATCATGCATCAACCAACCAGCCTGGGTGGTGACGATCGTTGAATCCAGCCGATCCGCAGCCGATAGCACAGTCTGTTGATATGCCTCCTGCTGCAAGGCAAATAACTGTGGGCTTGTAACGCATACAACCTTCACGTTCAGCTTCCGCTCCTCCAATTGGGGCAGGATTTTGAGCATATTCGCCATCGCGCTGGTACCCTGAACGATCAATACACCGCCTTTGGGATGTTTCCCATCATAATTACGAACGACATACGCACCTTTGGCCGCCTCAAAATGGGAAGGCATACCCAATGCTGCACGATCGGGGATCTCAACCGGCGGGCGGGTGAGATGCAAGCCAACAATCGGCACATCCAGTTTCAACGCAGCGCCCAGCAGTACAGGCACTTCGTTATGCTCCCAGGGATGCAAATTGATGATACTCCCTTTGGGGAAAAGTTGGGTCACGCCGGGGGCAAAAACACCAAAATGCGTGCGGCTGTCGTCCGCTGTTTCTGGTCCGGAATGTCCTGCGATCCAGATCACTTTGCCCAATTTCCAATCGCAATCCTGTGCCATTTGGCTGAAAAGACGGAACATACCATATTTAAGATACGAAAACGACCCGTACGTTGAGCAGGCACCCCAAAAGCCCGCGAACTCATCCTTCGGGGTAAGAGACATGTTCACTGACGCCATGCCTACCATAATACCTGCATTAGCAAACTCAGTGATCTCTTGCGGCAGCAGCGTCCCCTCCGAATCACCGCGGCGCTCATACCATCCATATCCCTGAAAATCATCAAAGCTTTGTGCAAATCCAGCAATATTTGTGGAGCCTGCCAGATCGGCAGAACAGGCCAGAAAAAGCGGCTGCCCGAAGTGCTTTGCCCCAAAGCTGTTCACCCAAGCCCCCCACTTGGCTAATGCAGCCCGATTGGCAACCTTCTCGCCTGGTTGGGCAAATAATGCAGGAGGATATTTCCGGTAATCGTACAGACGTTCATCTGCAAACGGATTCCTGGGAGATGACAGACGGAAGGTCGGAAGGTTATCCGGCACGCTTTCGCCTATACGCACCAGGGTGTCTGCCAAATAATTCACCAGGTCTTGGTCTGCATGCAGCACATCGATCACGGCCTTTAAGTTCGCCCTGAATTCAGCTTGCAGAGCCTGCGCATCCTGCGGAGCAGCACCGCCAAAATTATCGAAGGACGCACCATACTTTTCTACAAAGGGCTGCTTGGTCTCCCAAAACAAATCGCTGTTCCTTGCATGTGGTGAGCCGTGCGAAACGTTATCGTATTTCAAATAGCCACGGCCTTTGCGGGTCTTGAACCAGGCCACACTTGGCGCCTGATCGGAATTGTCACTGTTGACCATATCGACCAAGGTTTGGGCAACCGGCGCCCATTCGCTACCCTCCTCGGTGCCGAACACGCGCCAGTTGTGCGCCCCCAGCCAATCGACAGGCGTTCCAGGAACCACAGCGGAGACACAGTGACTGTCAATTCCGAAATCATTCCAGTCCACAAGGAGGTATAAATTATCCAATCACAATCCCCAGGCTGAATTCAAGGGCTCATGCACCACGCCCGGAGTCAAGCCTGCCTCGCCTTCAAGCATGAACACTTTAACACCCTGTGCCCCTGCCCGCTTTAATGCCAGCGCTTCACCAGCCGCGGCCGGGCTGCCATGCCCCGAAGGTCCGGTGTTGAATTTGAGGAAGAGTGTCTTGCCTTCCATCTCGGCATGACCGGATAGCCCTCCGCGCCGCCGAAAGCCCAGCAGGTCTTCCCAATACAGCGCACGCTTCTCTGGATCAGGGATTTGATAACGGGGATCACCGGTCTGCTCATATTTAACCCGCAGCGCCTCATTGAGCACCGTCAAAGTGCAATACACAAGGGGAACGGTGTGGCCCGCAGCCAAAATGAAACGATCGGTAAACCTCTTCTCAGGATGCCGAATGTCCCAGCGCATCGCGCCGCTGAGCATCAAACTGACCAAAGCGTGTACTTTGGAACGCGATCCGCCGGGGTGGCCGCTCTGCCGGTAATTCAAGATTATATCGATCAATTGATCAATCAAATCTTTTGTTTTTTCCCAATGGGGGAACTCGACTTGCAATGTATTTATATCAATTTTGTCCATCATCATCCGCTTTCCTTAGGTTATCTGTGAAATATCAAAGCGTTTTAATCCCGGCCATACTTTTCCCAATGTGCACCAAATAACACTTCTTTATCGGGAACCACCGGCGGAATCGGTTTCGAGACCCAGGTCACATTCACAAAATGCTTCCAATAGATGTTTTCCGTAGTGATATTTCCACCCCAGGTGCCGCAGCCTAATGTGAGGGTAAATGGCATGCCGTTGTCGTAATTACCACTGTTGCCATAGCACTGTGGTTGGTTAACCATAATACGGCTGACCCTGGCTTTCTCGCCCAGTTCACGAATATGCGCATCATTGGTGGAATGAATACCGCAGCTGTGACCTTTGCCGTTGTATTCCGTGATGTTGTTCACATAATCTATCGCTTCGGCAAAAACTTCATACTTCCACAATGTGACCACCACGGAGAGTTTTTCGCGGGAAAAGAGGTCTCCCGGGCCAACTTCTTTGCCCATCACCATGAAGAATGTCGTTCCTTCAGGCACGTCCAACCCGGCAACTTCGGCAATCTTTTCCGGGCTTTGTGCCACAATCGCCTTATTCAAATGTACCCCGTCCGGCCACATGCCCTTATGCAGCTTCGCACGCTCTTCTTCATTAACCAGGTAACCGCCATGGGACTGCATTTTTTCAACCAGAACATCAAAGACTGAAGTTTGAATCACAGCCGAGTTTTCTGTAGAGCAGGAAGTGGCATAATCAAACGTCTTGCTCAAGAAAATCTTTTCTGCCGCAGCATCCAGGTCAGCAGTCTCGTCGACAATACAGACTGAGTTCCCCGCACCCACACCGTAAGCAGGTGTCCCGCTGGAATAAGCTGCCTTGACCATTGATGTGCCGCCAGTAGCCACCACCAGATCAACCTCGCGCATCAATTCCTGAGTCAAATCAATGCTTGGCTCCTCAATCCATAACACCAGATCCTCGGGTGCACCAACCTGCTTGAGGCCTTTGCGAATGACTTCACAGTTCAGGGCACAGGTCATTTTTGCCTTTGGATGCGGCGCAAAGATGATCGCATTTCGGGTCTTGAGGATATTTAGGGCGATACAGGGCAAGGTCGCGCTGGCATTGGTCACCGGGGTCAGTGCACCAAGCACGCCTGCCGGCTTCACGTATTTCAATAGCCCCTTGTTTTGATCCTCTTCCACCAGCCCCACGGTCTTCACCCCCTGCAGGTCGCGCAGCGCGCCCAGGGTTTTCTTTTGGTGTTTGATCAATTTATCCTTATAGACCCCCATCCCGGTCTCTTCATAAGCTAATTGAGCGCATTCCTCGGCAGCTTTGTAAGCATGCCAGCCTACCGCCGCCACCATTTCATCCACCTGCTCCTGTGTCCAAAATTCAATCTGCTGCTGTGCCACGCGGGAACGGGCCACCAAATCCTTTATCGTTGACATACATCCTCCTTACCTGAATTTCAGGAAACCCAGGTCATCAAAACAGAATAGAACATCTGGGCAGGGTCAATCCAGCACCAGGCCTTCCAATTTGACATCATCGCCGCCATCCACCGCCAGACACTGCCCGCTGATGAAACTGGCTTCATCGCTGATCATGAACAAACCGGCATACGACAGATCGGCAGGAAATCCCTGCCGTGCAATTCTAGGCTGGGTGCGGATCAAATTTACTGGAATGGGTGCTACATTGGGTTCTTTGATAGGCTGCCAATCAAACAATCCCGGCAGCAAGCAATTCACGCGGATCCCGTCATCCAGATAATCGTTGGCCATGTTCATGGACATTTCAATCATGCCGGCCTTGGTGTACGCATACAAGGGATTAGCCATACGGCGCACATGATTGGAAGCCACAATATTCAGGATGCAGCCGCCCTTGCCTTGTTTCAGAAACTGGATCACAGCTGCCTTGCTGGTATTGTAAACGGCGGTCAAATTGCTGGCAATGATCCGCTCATAGGCTTCATCCGAGATTTCATGTAACTTCTTCTCCAATTCCACCCAACCGCCGCCAATGTTGTTATACAACACATCCAAATGACCGTAAGCATCGAGGGTGGTTTGGATCATTCGATCCACATCATCCTTATTAATCGCACTCCCAACGCAAATCTCAACCGAACCGCCTTTGGCGCGGATCATCTCCGCAGTTTCCTTGAGGACATTCTCGCGCCGGGCGACGATCACCAATTTTGCACCTTCCTGTGCAAACAATAATGGCGCGCTGCGTCCCAGATGCTCGCCAGCGCCGACAAACAGGACAACTTTATCTTTCAGTCGCATGTCAAATCTCCTTCTTACTCAACTTCTTTTCTTTCAAAGCCGCCAGAATTTTCTCCTGGGTGATGGGCAAACTATTGATCCACACCCCAACCGCGTCATGGACAGCGTTGGCTACAGCCGGGGCAGTCGGCGTGATCGCCAACTCTCCCATGCCTTTGGCCCCAAATGGCCCTTTGGGATGCGGATCCTCGACAATGATTGGCTGAATCTCCGGAATATCGCGGAAGCGCAGCAAACCCATATCTTTCAATCGCAATGATTTGGGGAAACCATCCTCAACCACAAACTCTTCGCTTAGAGCGTATCCCAATCCCTGCACTGCTGCACCTTCCATCTGGCCGATCACGTTTCGGCGAATCAGAGGCACGCCTACATCCTGGGCCGTGATCAAGTTAAGCACGCGTATGCGCCCCGTTTCTTCATGTACAGCCAACATCACCACCTGCCCGGCAAAATCATAGGCAAAATGCAATGGAACTTCTCCTGGCTCAGGATACGAGTCACTGTGAGCTGCGGGTGGCTTTGTAGGAGGCGCATCGTAGTGTGCCTCAAATGCAAATTCTTCCGTCCCACTGGCCAGTTCCTGCAAACCTATGTAGCACTGTCCCGTGCGGCTGTTGCTGAAAGAACCTTCACGGATCTCTAAATCTTCCATTGCCACATTGAATTCGTCTGCAACTGCGTCCCACAGTTTTTCGCGCAATCCCTCACTGGCTTTGAGAGCCGCGTTGCCGGAAACAAAGGTTGCTCGCGAAGCGGTGGTCATCCCCCCTTCAGGATCGTAACGGGTATCCCCGGTATGCACGCGGATCATTGTAAACGAAACCCCTAAAACGCGTCCGGCGATGGTTGCCACAACTTGATTGGAGCCCTGCCCCATATCGGCCGCACCATGACGCATCAAAAAGGTGCCATCTTTTTCCAGTGACAGTTTGGCGCCGGCGTTATCAGGGATATTGGATCCCAAACCAACATTCTTATAAGCAGCCGAGAGACCAATGCCCAATTTCTCACCTGGTTCAAGTTCCGGCGGTGGCTCCTCAGCCACCGCCGCGCGCACCGCCTGCAGGCATTCAACCACCCCCGCACCGACTTCTTCCACCAGAACATCCCCTGTGATGGTGGCTTTGCCGATCTCCAGGGCATTGTTCAGGCGCACCTCAAACGGGTCCAAACCAAGCTGGTCAATCATCTTTTGCAAATGAACCTCGGCGGCAAAAGCCACCTGCGGGCTGCCATACCCACGGAAAGCGCCACACGGCGGGTTATTGGTATGCACAGCATACGCATGCACGCTGACATGCGGCACCTCATAAGGTCCGCAGGCAAAAGCCGACATTCGGAACAACACCGCCTCACCAGCCGAAGCATACCCACCCGTGTCACCATAGATGTTCACGTCCGCAGCCACAATCCGGCCGTCTTTCTTTGCGCCAACCTTGTAATGCAATTTGGCCGCGTGGCGTTTGTAACTGACCTTGAGGGATTCCTCACGACTCCATTTCACCTTCACCGGCCGGCCGGTCAGGTATGCTGCCAGTGCCGAATGAATCTGGGTTGAAATATCCTCTTTACCGCCAAACCCGCCGCCCATGTAGATATGAGCCATGCGTACTTTATCTTCTGGCAAGCCCAAAGCCACCGCCAGTTGGCGTCGGTCATCGGTCGGTCCCTGACTGCCAGCATATACCACTACCCCATCCCCTTCAGGAGCACTGATACTGGTTTCCGGTTCCATGTAGGCATGCTCAACAAAGGGAACCCGGTAATCATCTTCCAGGATGATATCCGCTTCGCGGAAACCTTGTTCAATATCCCCTTTACTGGTATGGAAGTGGATCAAGACATTAGGCATATCCGGGTTTTGTGCTTTTAAACGTTCATGTAAAACCGGTGCATCCTTTGCCAATGCCTCTTCAATCGTACTGATCACCGGCAGCGCCTCTAACTCAATCTTGATCTGCGAAAGAGCTGCCTGCACCTGCTCCTGCGTTTCACCCACCACCAGCGCCAATGTATCCCCCACATAGCGCACATCATTGTCTTCATCGCAGAAGATGGGTTGATCCATCAAGATCGCACCAAAAATATTGGTGCCGGGCACATCCTTACTGGTCAATACCTTCACGATCCCCGGCATGGCTTCGGCCGCTCGAATATCAATGCTTTTTATCCGTGCATGCGGCACATTCGCCCGGTAGGCGCTGGCATACAGCATACCTGGGAGTTTCATGTCATCGGTGAAAATCAGCCGACCGGTGATTTTTTCCAGCATCATATACTCATTGGCTGTATCTTCCTCTGTCCAGGTGCTTTCCTGATCCCCTCGCAAAATAGCCGCAGCGCGTTTGACCGATTGATCCATCCGGTTCAGACCAGCGCAGCGGCACAATACGGTGGAAAGCGCCCGTTCAATTTCTGCATCGGTAGGATTTAACGTCTTATCCAGCAAAGCTTTGGCCGTCATAACCGCCCCCGGCGCACAAAAGCCGCATTGAAAAATACCATCCTGGATCACAGTCTGGATCAAGGGATGCGGAGATTCGCCAACGACGGCCAGGCTCTCGATCGTTTCGACGACAGCGCCATCAAGCTTGCCCAGCTTTGTACGGCAGGCAAAGCGCGCCTTGCCGTTGATGATAACTTTACAGAGCCCACAAGTTCCATTATTATCACAGCCCTGCTTTGTCCCCGTCAAACCCAGCACTTCCCGCAAATATCGTACCAGCGTCCAATCCGGGTAGGGAACATCGGCGGTCTGAACTTGCCCATTGATGGTGAGTTGAATTTCCTTTTCCGTCATCCTTCCTCCTTCGTTAATGGATTGCTATACGCATTATTTGACAATAGCGCGCCACGCTGGGCCAGACTTTGGCCAGGGCATCGCTTCCAAATCCCGCGTTTCCTGACCAGCCCGCTCGATCAGGTCTTCCCGGTTCGCCATCGCATCTTCCATGACTTTCTGCTCATCCATGGTCAACACTTTGCGGTCTTCCATCACGATCTGACCTTCGACAATCGTATGAAGGACATCGCTGCCGCGGGCACTATAGATCAATTTAGGCAGCCAGCGCCCCACTGGCAGGAGATGCGGTGCTTTGAAATCCACCACGATCACGTCGGCCTTTTTACCCACTTCCAACGCGCCAATTTCATCCTCAAGTCCCAATACCTTGGCCCCACTGGTGGTCAACATTTCCATCGTTTCTTCGGCAGTCACGGATTCCGCATCCAGCTTGGTCGCCTTTTGCAGCATGGCCGCTGTGCGGGCTACTTCCAACATGTCATAGGTGTAACTGGCCGCGCCGTCTGTTCCCAGGCCTACCGTGATGCCGCGACTCAGCATCTGGCTTACTGGAGCGATGCCGTAACCCAAATAGGCATTGGCAATCGGGCAATGCACCACTTTGGTACCAGTGTCGGCTACGATCTCGATCTCGCGGTCAGACAGCCACACCGCATGGAACAAGACTCCGCGTGGGCCAGTCAACCCCAAACTGTGGAAATGCTCCAAATCACGTTCACCAAAATGGCGGATGGTATAAGAGTTGATCTCAATCCAGCCGGCCACATGGGTGCTGACATTGATATCCAACTCTTTAGCAAGTTTCACTGTTTTAATCATCAGGCTTTCGCTGATGTCTTCGGTAGAGCCCGGCCCCAATGCAACAGTGGTGCGACGGTTTTTATGCCACGTCTTATGATAACGGCGTGCTTCCTTTATCAGCATGTCTTCGGATTGGATCATGGTCATGTATTCCGAATCAATCCGCTCGCCCGCAAATGTCTGATCCAGCAAGCCGAATACCATCTGTGCGCGCAGCCCGGCGCGGTCAAAGACTTCAGTAACCTGATAAATATTGTTCATATTGGTATGCAAATACCAATGGTCCGAAATAGTGGTAACACCATTTTTGATCAACTCCAGCGCCGCCAACGCTGCCCCGGCGCGCGCGTTTTCGGGGGTTACTTTGGAAACCACCGGGAACAGGAAACGCCAGTTCCAGGGATCGAAATGCATATCATACCCAAGACCTTCGATCAAAGATTGGTAGACATGCGAATGACCATTGATGAACCCCGGACAAACCACGCACCCTTCAGCTGAGAGGGTCTTCTTGGCCTCATACGCCAGGCCCTTCCCCACCTCAATGATCTTGCCGCCATCAATCGCTACATCGCCGCCTTCAATCACCCGGCGCTCGCCATCCATGGTAATCACAGCACCATTCTTAATCAATAAATCAATCATTCCCTACCTCCAATTAGTTAATAAATTCTGCCCCAAAGATTCAATCACGCATCTAAAAAACTAACTTTATATAATTTTGGCACCACAATACCTGCCCCATCCTCGCTCTGCCAGGATCTTCTCGCCATCCCAAACCGTTTTACCTCGCACCATTGTCCTGCGGTTATATGTGTGTAACACCCAACCTTCATACGGCAAAGTGGATATGCGGGAATTTTCACCCAAATCAGCAATTTTCCAGGATGTGTCGGGGTCGATGAACACCAGATCGGCATCCATACCCACCGCAATGCGCCCTTTGCGGTCATCAATCTTCATCAATTGCGCAGGCCGGGCTGCCATTATTTCAACCAATCGGGATAATCCTAAACGACCGCCATGCAACACGGCATCCAGCATCAGAGGATAGGCCGTTTCCAATCCCGCGATACCAGGTTCCGCATCTTTCAATGCAGGTCTCGGCTTGCCTGGGTTTGGCAATGCTCCCAGAAAATGGTCGGTGATCACACAATCAATGGTGCCGTCTTGCAGCGCCTGCCACAGCATTTCAGAATCCTCGCGCTTGCGCAAAACCGGGGTAGCGATCACCCGATCCCCTTGTTCCAGATAGGCTTCTTCATTTAATAACAAATACTGCGGTGCCGTCTCCGCAGTTACGGATGTCCCCCAAGCTTTGTGGGAATCAATCAATTCTGCGGTCCGTCCGGATGAAACATGGCAGACATGGATAGGCGCCCCAGCGGCACGCGCCATTTCCAGCAGCTGCGCTACGGCCACATTTTCCGCGGCTGGTGGATTGGCCTTGACAAAGCCCAGCGGATCGTCCCAATTCACTTCTCCCAAACAAACCGGCTCTTCCATGTGAACCGTCAAGCGCAAGCCCGTTTCCGCAGCTTTCTTGACCGCCTCCCATAACAGCTTGACCGGAGGGTTCATCAACATGAATATCTTGAATTGAGCCACACCTGCGGCAACCAATTCATCGAGATGGTCCAGATCGGAAAAATCGATCACAATGCCACCTGTCAACCCGAAATCGGTGACACACTCCTGTTCCCCCCAGGCTTTCCGTTTCATCAGTGTTTTGTGATTAATAACGGTCTGGAAAGGCGGCATATCGATCACTGTTGTCACACCACCCCGGGCAGCCGCACAGGTCCCTCCATAGAAAGTCTCTGCCGCATCCTGAATATGGGCGTGAATATCGATCGCACCAGGGAGGATCAATAAGCCATCCGCATCAATGATTTCCCCCCGAAAATCCTGTGGAGCATCCCCCGAATCTTGAATCGCTTCAATCTTGCCGAGAGATGAGATCAGCAGATCAACATTTCGTAATTCATTTTCAGTCCATACCTGACCATTTCTCACCAGGGTTTTCATCGCAATACTCCGCAGATTGCCACAGCATTATACCTATGCTGCAATCCAGTTATTCCAACTGATGATTATTTTTGCCACCACAGCATTTTGGCTGTGCCGCCCAATACCCAATCAAGTTGTTCAGCATTGAGGTGCCATTCATTTTTCACAGCAGACAAAAACTCGCTATAAGACCAGTGATCTTGCACAAAAGGAAAATCAGAACCCCACATACAGCGCTGTGCTCCGAATTGCCGGTAAACCGCCTCTACCAACGGCCACACATCCCGGTACGGTGCAGCTTGAGCACTATAATAATTCAAACCGGACAGCTTGACATGAATATTCTCTTTTCCTGCCAACCCCAGTAATTTCATAAACTGTGGATCAGAAGGCTGTGCTGCCTTCACAGGACGGCCCAGATGATCCACCACGATCCTGACGGCGTATTCGCTTGCCATATCGCTTAACAAACCAATATGTTCAGGAACCAATTGCAGGCAAATGGGCAGCCCCAGCCCGCTGGCTGTCTCCCATACCGCGTGATGATTGATTGAAGCTTGCCATATATGCGCAGGGTGAGTATTCCAGTTGATACGGACTCCTGCAATCCGGTAATTTTCCACCAAATTTCTCAGGGCATCAGCCCCTTCTTCAGCCAATGGGTCCACCAGACAAACACAAGCAAATCGATCAGGGTATCGTTTTGCAGAATCCAGCAAATAGCTGTTATCCCAGCCATACGGGGTGGGCTGTACCAACACCGCCCCATCCACGCCGGCTGCGTCCATCACCGCCAACAGCATCTCTACCGATGCCTCATTCTCCGGAATGTATCCGCCGATAGGCTGCCAGGGATATTGTTCAGGGTTCTGCACCCAGACATGAACATGAGAATCCAGTATCATTTCAATTTCTCGTCAAATCCTCGCACAACCTGATATCCAAAATCCAAATAGGGCACTCCGATACCGTTTTGCTGGGCCAGATGCCAGATATATCCGGCCGTATCTTCAATTTCGGTACGTCTGCCGCGCTCCACATCCAGCAGCATGGCCTGTTTATACCCCTTTCCACCTCGCTCTTCCCATTCCCGGCCATGTTTGATCACATTCTGAATGCCGATCGATAATTCACCATCACAGCGATCCATCACCTCAATCGTTGGGTAATCCTGCACATTAACGTCCAGAGCGCGGGCGACCCTGACCATATCGCGGGTCATCATCACCATCAAATAAGCAAACTCGGGGGACTGCATCACTTCGGTCTGCGGCAAACGTGCCAACACTGCTGAGATTGAAGAAGGTGTCCACCAGATCACTTTACACCATTCGACTCCCTCAATATCGTTAGTCGCCTCACATGGTAAACCACTGGCATTGAAAAGCTCCGCTACCTCTTGCGCCAGGGGGGTAATACCGTTAAAAGGGTTACCAACCCAGGTGGGAAAATCTTTATCTCCGCGCTGCACTTTGCCATAATTGAGCAAAGAACCAGCTACACGGCTGACGATCCGCAGAACTTCCTGTTGAGGAAAAAACTTGCGGAAACGCTCACCGTGACCCAGACCATTCTGCACAGAAGCTACAGCGCCCACTTTCATGTGCTGAACACCCTGCAGGGCTGTCTCAGTATCATGATTCTTCACGGCGACAATCAACAGATCCGCTTCGCTGACCTCACCCGGCTGGGTGGTGGCCGTAACCGGAACCAATGAATCGCCTTCGGCGCTCTGGATGATCAAACCACCGTTTTTGGCAATTTCATCAACATGCGCCTGACGACGGAAAAGCAGGGTAACATCAGCGCCTGCCTTGGAGAGATAGGCCCCCACCAGCGCACCCCAGCCACCTGCACCCAAGATTACAACTTTCATAAAATCGATATCTCCTGTCAATCCACACGATCATTCAGCAGTGTAGCCGCCATCCGCCGGGATAGCTGCTCCGGTGATATATGATGCTTCATCTGATGCCAGGAAGAGAGCTATCCGTGCAATTTCAATCGGAGCAGCCATTGTGCCACGCGGAATGACCCGGTCAAACCGGTCTCGTGCAGCAATGGGGTCTGGATCAGGCAGATACAACAATCAACCCACTCCTTTTATGCACTTACTTCCGCTGTACTGCTTACCTGTTTACGCCTGGCAACCGATTTTTTCTTTGATTCCTTCGAAATCGCTGAAACAACCAAAACAATCAAGGTAGAAACATAAGGCAGCATCAAAACAACTTGTGAAGGCAAACCAAATTGCTGCAAGCGCAGCGCCAGCGCATCAGAGAATCCAAAGATCAAACAAGCCACCAAACTGCGCAGCGGCCGCATTTCTCCAAAATTGATCGCTGCCAAAGCAACCCAGCCACGGCCAGCGGTAATGCCTTCCGAGAACATATTCAAATAGGACAGTGAAAGGAAAGAGCCGCCCAACCCACACAACACACCGCAAATCATCAAGCCAAGATATTTGATCTTCTTGGGATTGATCCCCACCGCTTCAGCCGCGGCAACTTTTTCACCGACTGCACGCAAGTGGAATCCGAGAGGTGTGCGATACAGAAATAAATAAACAAGGAACACAAATAGAAACGAAAGATAAACCAGCGGGAAATGCCCACTCAACAATTCATTGACCACCGGAATGTCTTTCAACACAGGAATATTGACCTGCGTAAATCCCTTGATCAATGGAGACTGATAAAAGCCAGTGGAATCAAGAACAGCCACCAGCAGGAAGTTGGTCAGCCCTGCCGCAAAAATATTTAACGCCAGACCAACAATGATCTCATTTGCTTTCAGTTCCAGATGTACAATTGCAAAGATCAAGCTGGCTACCAGACATGCCACAATGGCATATAATAGTCCGCCCCACGGGCTGCCTGTTTTAACACTACCAACAACAGCAAAAAAGGCAGCGATATCCAGCAAACCTTCCAATCCCACATGAAAGATACCGGTGTGTGATGAGAAGATGCCGCCCAGGGTGCAAATAAGATCGGTGTCGCCATGCGCAGCGTGGCTGCAAACAGCGAGAACGTAATTATCCTGCTGATGTCGAAATCCATTTTTGAAGTCTCCTTCGAATGGCGGAAGAGAAAATTTGTACCGT
>JAIOTF010000402.1 GCA_021107195.1 Anaerolineaceae bacterium
CACAGTTAGGTTCCAACAAGATATTCATTATTGATACGGTAGAGAATAAAGATTTTGCCAGTGTCCCCTTGATGCTCTTGTACCACATTAATTTAGGATTCCCATTTTTGGATTCGCATTCTAAATTGATATTTTCAAATTTAAAAAACACATGGCCAAGAATTAAATCGGCGCGAAAGGGGTTAAAAACATTTGATAGTTTTATCGATCCGGTTGACGGCATAGAAGAAGAGTGTTTTTATCATTCGTTTGACTCAAAAGATAACCAGGCCTGTATTTGTCTATTCAATCCCCAGCTTGGTGAAAAAGGGATGGGTGTTTATTTGAAGTACGACACGCGCCAGCTTCCTGTATTTTTACAGTGGAAGATGATGCGCAGCCGAGAATATGTTTGTGGTTTTGCTCCTGCGACAACCTATACTGAGGGAAGAAAGAATGCGATTGAAAAGAATGAGGCGATGTACATCGAGCCGCTTGAGAAAAAAACTTTTTGTATTGAGCTTGGAATTATAGAAGATATTAACTCATTGTGATCAGCATTCTTTTTTCATAAAATTACAACTGAGAAACACAGTGTATAAATTTGTCAGCAAAGTAAAAAAGTCCTGTGGAGCAGGTCAAGTTTGCCGTGCCAGCCCACCATTGCCGTTGCGCAAAGATATGCGCAATTAATCAGACAACAAACCAGATCAGGGCTATTGGCAGGCGATCGAGGGATGCACCTAAGTGGGGATAATCCAATACGGTGGAGTACACATTTTCCTATCATTTCTTAATTTTTTACTAATACTCCTCGAATATTATTTACTTTGCATTTCCCCTATAATATAGATATTGTTTATTATATTAGACGGTTTTGTCCAATGGGGCCATCTTGGATTAAACCACTTGATTCACTTTGTCGCTTTGCAGCCTTCACTAATCCCGGCAATATTGTATCGTTGCATTACTGTTTTCCATACCAAACACTTTGTGAATATCTTTTCGTCAATGTATCCCGCATGATTGTGGCTTTATTGTCAGGCCAATGTTTGCATCACCTGGAGGACAATTATGAGAAATCTAAAGAGATTCTTTTCGTTTATGATGTTAGTCTTCGTGATCACTGCCTGCGGAGGGGAAGCTGCAAGCGGCGGGGCGTATGTTTGGATCGATGTGCCGTTGAATGGCATAACAATTCCTGGAGGCCAGCCTGTTCAAGTTGAAGGGCACGCTTCTCACCCTGGCGGCATTGATAAAGTGGAAGTGAATGTCAATGGGCAGCTCGTTGAAATGTTGCAGGGGCTTTCGACGACGGGCAATTTGTCTTCATTTGTTTATTCTTTCAATCCGCCGCAGCCCGGGGAGTATGTGATTCAAGTGGTGGCTTATGCTGCCGGGGGTAAGGCCAGCGAACCAGACTCTGCCCGCATCCGGGTTGGTGAACAGGCAGCAGTCCTTATCACAAATACGCCAACTCCGGTTTCAAGCTGGACGCCGACTTTTGTTCCGACACCGACATTTACCCCAACGCCTCCTCCTGATGAAGCCGTTGTTCAATTCCAGGCGGAACCGGCCGAGATCGATGCCGGAGATTGTTCCCGATTGGTCTGGCATGTCGAAAATGTGCAGAGCGTTGTCTTTGGTGGTGTTGACCAGGCGTTTGATGGTTCCTATGAAGTTTGTTTGTGCGAAACCAAATATTATCCGTTGACCGTTATTTACCTGGATGGAAGTTCTGAAAAATTCACGGTGGAGGTGAAAGTCAACGGGGTATGCGCAACGCCTGTTCCAGAAGATACGACCCCGCCGCCGGTACCTTCACCGGTTGTACCTGCGAATGGTTTGGAAATTGGATGCAAATCCTCACAAAGTTTGGCCTGGCTGCCGGTTGAAGATCCGAGTGGCATTTCCGGGTATCAGGTCGAGGTGCAGCGTCACTCCGGGGATAATAACTGGCAGGGCGTTTCTGGCAGCATTTTCAATAGTTCTGGTAAGACAATCGATGTCTCGGTGGAATGCGGTTGGTACTATCGCTGGCGGGTGAGGGCCACAGATGGTAAAGGCAATCAGAGCAATTGGTCTGGTTGGTTCCAATTTACAATCGTATTGTCGTAATTGCGGTTTGAGAAAATAAGGAGGCCAAGATGGGAAAACGGCGTTCTAAGTTATGGATATTGATCGTTCTAGTGGTTTTCATCGCGATTTGTCTTGCAATTGTGGCAGTGTTCTATTCCTTTCAGCGAGCGAGTTCCTTCAATGCGCGGCCGTTGGTTCTGATCCATAATCCGCTGAATCGGGATGAATTGATGGTTGGCGAGGGGATCATTGTGCATGCCACGGGGCGTTCACAGCGCGGGGTTGAACATATTGAGTTGTGGGTGGATAATGTGCTGTTGACTCAAAAAGAAGCTGGGGATCAACCTGCCTCTCCGCTGGTGTTGACTGCTGATTGGGTTCCAACATCCACAGGCACGCATTTGATTGTAGTGCGGGCTGTTTCGGCGGATGGCATTTCGGGGCAGTCTTCGATTGGTGTAACGGTGGTTGAAAGTGGTGAAGTTGGCGGAGTGGTTCACACCGTTGAGGAGGGTGAAACTCTTGCAGAGATTGCTGAAGAATACGGGACAACGCTGGAGGAGCTGGAGGAATTGAATCCTGGTCTCGATCCGGGCGGACCTGCGCCAGGTGATGATGTAGAGGTGCCGGATGAGGAGCCTCCCCGTGCAGCCGGCGGCGAGGGCGAGGAAGAAGTCTCTGCGGAAGATGACGAGCCGCCCGCTCCTGAAGCGGAGAGCCCGGCTGATTCAGATAGCGTGGTTGAGGAGGTATCCGATTGGTTTGGACATCCGGAAGAAGGCATGATCGGCCTGCAAGTGGAAGTTCTCTCATTGTTAACCAGTTCTGATTTGGAAGGCTTGCATTGTTATATTGGTTTTGCAGGTGCACCGCCATTGTGGTTTCCGGATGCTGACAATGACCAAACCTCAGACGAATCCTTTTCAATTTTGGAGAATATCGCAGACTTGTCTTCATGGGATGTGGAACCTTACCTTCGGAGTGATTCAACGCCGATCATTTTCTGGCCAGAAAATGATCCGCTGCCTTTTGAAATTGCCTGTGTTGGTGTGGCCGGTGGAGGCACACAAGCACTTGATTTAGGTAGGGCGCAATTCACAATTGCGCCGCAATACTGGAATGGCATTGATAATGGATATGGCACATCAGGTGCAGATGGCAGGTTTCAGTTTATCTATCGGGTGAATATTGTGGGAGATCGCCCGCGCAACGTGCCTATGTTCCTCGATCCGGATATGACCTCTCCCACAAACGCACGGATTGATGACCGCCGCATTTCTTTGCGTTGGGATTACGAGCCAGAGGCAGATGAAATCCCAATTGATGGTTTTAGGGTTTATTTGAACGGCAACTTGCAGTGGGTTGAAGCACCTGATGCGCGCGAATCCGGTTTACCTTACGAGTGGTTAAATCCACCCTGCGGCACACGATACGCTTTGTCCGTGACCGCTTTTCGCTATGGTTTCCCGGATGGTCCTGAATCCTTCCCGTCTCTGGCGTTTACAGAGACCCCTGCAGAAAACTGCAATCGGGAAATCCAGATCAGCTTTTTGACCCTGGAGACATTTGATCTGGGCGGTGATGGAAATCATGAAGACCGGCATGGTGATATTGGCCCTCCGTATGGATATTTCTTCGCGAACGAACGCCAGATCACATTTGACGCGCGACCTTCGAGCGGCGGTGGTGGGAGCCTGGATATGCCTAATGGACTGACCGATAACACAACCTATGATTTGATGAGCATGTATGCGGACCCATCCTGGGATTATAGTGGTATGCCTTCCACGATTGTGGACGTGCCAGAGGGTGGAAGTTTTGAGTTCGGGTTCCATATCATGGATCAGGATAACGGACGTTGCGGGAACAGTGACGATCGCGGATGTGACGATCTGATCTGCGAAGGTTTGTCAATGATTTATACGGATAGCGGTCTGGGGACGTTTGACCAGTACCATGAAGGCGCATTGGAATCGGATGATGGACGCTGTCGGGTGACCTACACTTTCGGGCCGGCATTTGGCAGCCCGGTGGGAACTGGCGGCGAAGGTTGGGAGCCATTGCCCTGGATCCAGGTGGAAGATATTGTTATTGATGAAGCAACCGGGCAAATGGAGGTCTATGTTCGAAATACTGGCACGGCAACCTGGCCGTGGAGGGATTTAACCATCCGTTTGCAGACTCGTGATGGAGACCCCATTAGCACAATCACTTGGCCGGGATATGTATTGGAAGCTGGTCAAAGAGATGTACTTGTCGATCTTGGTATGGTGCTTGAAGCGCCATTTGACGCCTGTGTAGTGATTGATCCGGATGACGAAGTTCTCGAAGAATATGAGCGTTCCGGCGCGATGGTCCATGGCCCGATATGCCCCAGGCTGCCAGATTTGACGATCACCGATGTCAGTTTTGAACCCGCTGGTGGTGGCCGGATCCGGATAACTGTGAGAAATGATGGCGATGGTGCAGTGGAAAATCGCACGCTTGCTTTTCAGACATTATTGCCAGATGGGGAATCACTGTATATTGGTGGTTCATATCCCAACGTTGACCTGGCGCTGCGCGAAGAGCGTTTCTTTGAACTGGGCGGTGTGTCGGAATCCGTGCGCGAACGAATGCGGCGGGGATATTCTGTTGTAGTTAATCCAGATGCGACCATCGCTGAATCGAATATGGATAATAATACCTACGATGTTGCCGCTGGCCAGCGTTTACGGATTTACTTGTATGGGATTTGGGCTCCTGAAGATGCCGGAGATCATGTCAGATACCAATTCGATGCCCATGTTGTTTCGGGTTCATCACAGCGGCAAGTTGCCGATTGGGAAATTGGACCGGATATTAGTTGGGGTTCATGTTTCCCCTCGCGTTATTGTATCCGCCTGTTTCAGGACAATGAGTATGACACATACTGGTTCGATATCTATGGTGACGAATCTCTTGAGATCATTGTTAATGTCACTCACCCCGGGGGATTGCGGGAAGCTATGACGGGTTCGGATATCTATGGGCCTGTTAACAATTGGGGTAGCAGTCCTCCATTCAACTACAGTTGTAGAGATCCCCAAAGTAGTTCAGGTGTGCATAATTGGAATTTGGGGTATGCCGGTGTGCATGCCTGGGAGGTTACTTTCCACATTTGTAAAGAAGAAATGGAACCATAATAGTATTTAAGAAATAGGTGTCTTAGACTTTGTTTAATTCGATACAGGATACCCATAGGAGCAAACTTTATGCAAGAAAAACATCGCAATCGCAGCAAGTACGTTTGGATGGCCTTTGTTTGTTTGGTTGCTGTTATGGCATGCAATTTGCCCTTGCTGGCGAATAACAGCAGCAGTGGGCAGTTGGCACCCGGACCAACGGTCGCTTTTCAGGAGCCTGCCCCCGGTAAAGCAGTTGCTTTGGGGGAAGCTTTCCCGGTCTTTGTGACCGCCACTGACCCGCTCGGTGTTTCCCGCATCGAATTATGGGTGGGCGATGCGCTGGTTTTGTCACAGACAGCTCCGGAAGAGCAGACCGCCGGAGTTACCCCATTGGTTTTAAGCTACAGCCTGGTGGGAACGCAGCCAGGCACACATGCCATGGTGGCACGGGCGTATAACAGCGTTGGCGTGCTGGGTGAATCGCTGGCAGTCCATATCACTGTTTCACAGGGTCAGGCTTCAGCAAGTGAGTCAGTTGCGGTGCAGTATATTGTTCAGCAAGGCGACACCCTGGAGAGTATTGCTGAAGCGACAAAGCATTCGGAGGGGGCGATCCAGCGCGCTAATCCAGGGATGGGAAAGCAACTCAACCCTGGTCAGCCAGTTGTTATTCCCAATGTGCCGGGCGGACAGCCGCCGCAACAACCACCTGCCCAACCGCCGGGAGCACAGATCATGCCGGGGCTGCTTCCGAACCAGCAAGGGGGACTTGTGGAGATTGCTCCAGGACAGATGCCTCAATTGGCGCCAAGTCTGTTTCCCGATTTTCAGCCGCCGCAAAATGCATTGAATCCATCTCTGTCAGCTCCCACTTCTTTGACCGCTACGGCCTCGGATTGTTCCGTTTCGCTTCAGTGGCAGGATACGACGTCTGGCAAGGCTGGTTTTACGATATATCGCAGGCGCGTGCCCGACCAGGCTGCGCCGCAGATTGTCGCTAATGTAACGACGAAAACAACCAGTTATGTGGACAAGGTTCCTGGCCCTGGCAAATACGAGTACGCAGTCGAAGTAAGCGGTGCACTTCAATTTATGCCGTCTGATCAGAACTTTATTCAACAGAATATGTTGGCAGCTTCGCGCAGCGCGCCAGTGAGTGTGCAGGTTGATCCTGGGGCAGCTTGTATTACAGACCCGGGCAGCATGAAATATGTACATATCCAAATTCAGGATGTGATCCTCAAACATGCTGGTGGAAAAGGCGTAACCGGTGCTGCGTTGTGGTACAGCGTCAATGACAGCCCCGGGCGGCGTGTTCCTGCCAACCAGGGACAGTATAACCCCAGTGGCAGTTGGTCTTTTGGAGATGAGGTTGTGCCTGTTTCGAATTCCCTTCTCCTTAATTCAGGCCAGAATGTGATTGTAAAATTCTGGGTCTCCGGATTGGCGCTGTCGGATAATTATCCGCCAATGGAGTTGGGAGAAGCATTCAATGCACATAATCCGGTTGACATTGACACAAAGGCTGATAATTATTACGTCGCTGACAGCAAGAATTTCAAGGTCGAATACAAGATTTGGATCGAGGACGTGCAGTGGACAGGTAATGGCACAACCAGGACCATCCCGGCGCCGGAAAATTTGCGCATTCTGCGGACGACAGCAACTTCCAGGGTTGTGACCTGGGATTGGAATGGTGATGCCACTTCCGTAGATGGGTACATTTTTTACAAAGCGTATAGTTGTCCGGGGATGGATACGCAGACGTATGCCCCGCAAATGATCGCTGCCCCTGCAAAACAAACGGAGATTGCTTTCAAGAGTGAACCAATGGGGTGCGTTTACCGATACCAGGTCAGTGCTTTTGGCCGCAAGGGAGAGTCGGCACCAAGTAAGCCGCTCGATGGCGATACCGAGGCAGCGTATGGCATTGCAGGGGTCACTCTTTCGGAGATGAAATTCAACAGCCTGCCAGATGGCAAGGGGGGCGTTAAGATCAATTTTTATGTCAATCAACACCAGCGTGAAACTGGTGCATACTGGGTGCAACCCGGGGGCTACAACCTGGCAAATTGGATGATGGATGGCCGCCGGCCGCATAATGCTTTTGGCTTGCCTCTGGGTGAAAAGGAATTCCTGACGATTGGTTTTGCAGTAAGCGGGGTGGATAACAAAGGATATATTGCACAAAACAGTGTTTGTACTGGTGCCAGTATCCTGCCGCCGCTCAGCGCCTGGGCACAGGAGAATTGGAGCACCACTATTCGTTCGACAGATGGTGCATGCGAGTTGACCGTAAATCTCACGTCTCAGCCGCCGCAGGCGACATCCAGCGGGGGAACCGTTATGCCCCAGGCTGATATTTCAATTGAAAACCTTGCGCTTATCGGGTCTCGAGTATTTGCCTATATTGAAAACAATGGTCCCGATGATCTTCCAAATAACTCGCTGGTTTTGATTGGCGAGTTGGGGTATCGATGCCAGGATAAGGATGAAAAAATGTGGTGCTTAGGATTTTATCATCCGATTCGTGTGCAGTCCAATTTACCACAGTGGGTACATATTGATCCCAGAATTGATGAAATTTTCAGATCAATGAGATTGGATGACCAGGGAAGTTGGTTCTACTCTCCCCCTAAAGAAGGGTGTGATTTTGGGTTTTTTATCTCTTACCGGCACGCAGGAACTTATCAAAGCGGCGACAAACCAAATTTCAGTGATCCTGATCCAGGCAATGATGTGTTGTTTATGCCTGCCGGCCGTATTTTGCCAATGAAATAGGAAAGACCTGCAAACTCGGGAGAAAAAAGATGAAACAAAAAATGCGAATTCTTTTGGTGATAGGTGTTATTGGTATTTTATTGGTTGGGTGCGACGCAATTCCGGACTTGGCGACGCCTGGTGTTGAGGGGGACACTTCGGGAGCGCAGACCTGGATTGAATTTCCACGTGAAGGGCAGGTCTTGCCAAACGAAGAGACCACTTTTATGGTTTATTCAACTGCGGCGGATGGTGTTTCCTCTATCGGCCTGAAGTTAAATGGAGAAGCACTGCCAGCAACTGGGGCCAGCGGGCTAAGTACCGATGGCAGCAAGCGTATGGTGCGGCTGGACCAGACCTGGATACCGCCTGGTGAAGGGGAATATACCCTGGAAGCAGCAACGGGTTCCGGTTCCAGCGCTATTAAGTTCTGCATTGTTACTTGTGCCCCCGGTGAGGTACAAGCCCCGGCCGAAGTGATACCGCCTACGGAGTTAACACCTTCGCCAACGACGGAAGTCTCAGGAACACCTCAACTACCAACGGCAACGTTGACGCCGACCCTCACGCAAACATTTATACCCACGTTCACCGCAACGGTGAAACCGACCCTGGAACCCACCCTCACCGATCTGCCTCCGGCAGATACAAGCGGCCCAAGCGTGAATTCCGTTGGCACGTTCTGGGAAGGCTGTTCGCTCTACGGTACAGCAAATATTACTGATCCCTCTGGTGTGATCTGGGCTGAGTTTTGGTTCAATCACAATGGAGAAGGATGGGCCTGGATACTGATGAACCAAAATGGTGATCAATGGGTCAGTCAGGTAGGTGTGGATACCGGCGGCCTTTCCGGCACACTGGAGTACAAGGTGCGTACGGAAGACAGCTTGCATAACGAAGCCTGGTCGGGAGTATTTACAAAGAACTATGAATATTGTGGTGAATAGCATTTAGCTGCAGGCCTCGTTTCGATGTGAAAAGGTAGACGAACATGAAAAAACAACATCTATTATGGTTTGTTTTGATCATCGTGACGATGGCCTGCAATGCGCCTTTTATGTCATCTCCCGAGATGCAGTCAGATGTTCCTGCCCAGCCTGAGTTTGAGGCTGAGGCACAACCAGACACAGCACCTGATGCACCCCCGGCTGCACCAGCAGCACCGCTTGGGCCGCCGCCTTCCGGGGATGTGCTCATGCCGGAGGATTTTGAATACCTGGGGGCATTCCGCTTGCCAGGAGATTCTGGCGGCTCCAATTGGGAGTATAGCGGCCGCGGCTTAACGTATTACCCGGATGGTGATTCTTCCGGGACAGAAGATGGTTTCCCGGGTTCGTTGTTTGGCGTTGGGCATGACCACCAGCAATTTGTTTCCGAGATCAGCATTCCTGCACCAGTTAACTCCCGCAATTTGGAAGACCTGCCTGTGGCTGAAACCCTGCAACCTTTTGAAGACATTACCAGCGGCATGTTCGGTGAAACAGAGCTGCCCCGACTGGGTGTGGAGTACCTTCCACCGCAGGGGCAGCAGACCAGCGGTAAACTGCATTTTGTGCATGGACAGCATTTCCAGGATTTTGAGCTATCGCATGGGTGGAGTGAGCTTGATTTGGGGAATCCACAACCGGCCGGCCCCTGGTTGTTTGGCGGCTACACCAATTATGTGACCAGTGATTATGTGTTCGAGATTCCCGGAGAATGGTCGGCGGCTTTGCCCGACGGGCCACGTTTGGCGACTGGACGGTTTCGGGAAGGTGTTTGGGGCGGACTTGGACCAACCCTGTTTGCGTACAATCCCTGGGTAGAAGAAGGGAATCCGCCTGCTGCCGGCGCTACATTGCAGACCATCACTCCCCTCTTACTATTTGGGACACAGGAACCTGGCATGACCGACATCACCAGTGATGAATCCACTAAGATGAATGGCTATCTGGAACCGGATCATTGGTGGGATGGTGCCTGGTTGACTTCAGGAGACA
>JAIOTF010000438.1 GCA_021107195.1 Anaerolineaceae bacterium
GCACGGCCCTTGAAAACGCACAACTCTACGAAACAGCCAGACAGCGTGCCAAAGAAGCCGAAACCCTCCAAAAAGTGACTATGGTGCTAAACACCTCCCTGAACCAGCAGGAAATTTTCGCTATAATTTTGGAGCAGTTGGAACACCTCCTTGACTATGATAGTGCGTCAATCATACTCAAAAACGATGACGGCAGCCAACTTGTGGGCGGGCGCGGGTTTGAGGATTTGAATGCCATACTCGGCATACAATTTCCCAATGATAATTCAACCCCCACCACCGTTGTCCTTGAAACCGGGGAGACTTTCATTATGGAAGATGCCCCTGCCCAATACGCCGATTTTCGTAAGCCGCAGTACAGCCATATTCGCGGCTGGATGGGCGTGCCCCTCACCATTCAAGACCGGGTGATCGGCCTGCTGTCCCTGGACAGCAAAAAACCGAGGCATTTCAACGATGATCATGCCCGACTGGCCGCCGCTTTCGCCAGTCAGGTGGCGATCACCATCGAAAATGCGCGCCTTTTCCAGGAAACCCAACGTCTCGCTATCACCGATCCGCTCACTGGCTGCTACAATCGCCGATTCTTCTTTGACCAATCCGCCCGCGAGAAGGCACGCTCCGATCGCTTCAGCCGTCCCATGTCGCTGATCATGCTCGACCTGGACCATTTCAAAGACATCAATGACCATTTTGGACACCGCGTGGGCGATCAGGTTTTGATCAATCTGGTGAAAACCATCCAGTTCAAGCTGCGCACCATGGACATTCTGGGACGCTATGGTGGAGAAGAATTTTCAATCCTCCTCCCCGAAACCTCCAGCGAAAAAGCGCTAACAGTTGCTAAACGAATCCGTAAAACCATCGAAAAATGCAACATGGACATTCAAGAAAACAGTATCCACATCACCGCCAGTCTGGGAGTCGTTGTCCACACCCCGACAGAAAAAATCACCATTGATGAACTCCTGGATCGAGCCGACCAAGCCATGTATATCGCCAAACGAGCCGGACGCAACCAGGTGCACCTCTGGAAAAATACCCCCTGACCCTCTTCCTTTTCGCAATCTGCATTAATCGCTTAAAATAAACCCTATGATCCCCTCAGCAACCGGAAAAATACTGTGGGTCGATCTCTCGACCGCTTCCTTTACAGAAGAAATCATCCCGGACCAGGTATACCGGCAGGTGCTATCCGGCATCGGGCTGGCCGCCTGGCTGCTCTATCGCAGCATCCCGCCTGCCGCCGACCCGCTTGGAGCGGAGAATGTCCTGGGCTTTGTCAGCGGCTTGTTGACCGGCACCAAGAGCACCTTCAGCGGACGCTGGATGGCGGTCGGAAAATCACCGCTGACCGGCACCTGGGGCGAAGCCAACTGCGGCGGCACTTTGGCCGAAGCCATCAAACGCTGCGGCTACGACGGCATCTTCTTCAAGGGCATCAGCCCTCACCCCATTGCCCTCAAGGTCACGCCTGCAGGACCGCAGTTGCTGGACGCCAGCGCACTGTGGAGACTGGACACCCTGCAAACCGAAGCTGCTCTGCAAGAGCTGGGCGGATCCGGCAGCCAGGCGGCCTGCATTGGCCCTGCTGCTGAAAAACGATCCCTGATCGCCGGGATCAACAACGACGGTGGACGTATGGCAGCCCGCTCCGGGCTGGGAGCGGTGATGGGCGCCAAACGCCTGAAAGGCATCGTACTCAATGGGAATACCCAGGTACATGCTATCGATCCAACAGAAACGCAGCGGTTGACCCAATCCGTGCGGCGCTGGGTGGAATTCCCCGATCTCCTCCCCTCGGGCGCCCTGTTCAAACTGGGCGGCAGCCTGATGCGCCTGCTGCCCTTCCAGCCAGCGATGGATGGCCTGCTTTATAAAATGATCCTCAAAAAATGGGGCACCTCCGGGATGAACCAATTCGGTCTCGAAACTGGCGATGCGCCGGTGCAGAACTGGCGCGGCAGCCGGGCCGATTTCAATCTGCGGCAATCGGCGCCGCTCAACCCCGACCATATCCGCCGCCAGGAAAACAGCAAATACCATTGCGCCGGCTGTGAACTGGGCTGCGGCGGAATCATACCCGGCAAGACCGGTCAACCCCATGCTCACAAACCCGAATTTGAAACCGTCATCGGCTGGAGCAGCCTGCTGATGAACAATGACCTGGAGCTTGTCTACACCATCCAGGACCGTCTCAACCGGGCTGGCGTGGATTCCATCTCCGCTGCCGGCACAGTCGCCTTCGCCTTCGAATGCTTCGAAAACGGCTCGCTTACCCTGAAGGACACAGGCGGATTGGCCCTGCGCTGGGGCAACCCGGATGCCATCCTGGGGCTGGTAGAAAAAATGATCGCCCGCGAAGGCATCGGTGACCTGCTGGCCGACGGCAGCCGTAAAGCCGCCGAACGCATCGGCCGCGGCAGCCAGGCCTTTGCCATGCACGCCGCCGGGCAGGAACTGCCCATGCACGACGGCCGCAACGATCCCGGTTTCGCCCTGCACGCCGCCGTCGAAGCCGCCCCCGGCCGCCACACCAGCGGCTCACAGCTCTATTACGAGCTCTACCAGCTCTGGCGCCAGATCCCCGGCCTGCCCCGACCGCGCCGCCTGTACAGCAAAGCCAGTAAATACAAACACCCCAAAGACAAAGCCTGCGCCGCGGCGGCCAGCAGCAGTTTTGTGCAGGTCTTGAATGGGGCCGGGCTGTGCTTGTTTGGCGCATTTCTCGGCGTACACCGCCTGCCGGTCTTTGCCTGGCTGAATGCGGCCACCGGATGGCAGCTCTCCCCGCAGGACTACCTGCACATCGGCCGCCGCATCCTGACCATCAAACAAGCCTTCAACGCCCGCCAGGGTGTGCCGCTGCAGCATACCATTCCTCCCCGGGCGCTCGGCCTGCCGCCCCAAAAGCGCGGCGCCAACCGAGGCCGCAGCATCGATCTTGAGCCTCAAGTACGCGCCTACTGGGAATGCCTGGGCTGGGACGCAAGAAGCGGCCAGCCCACATCCCAAACCTGGCAAAAACTGGGCCTCGATATCCTCCTCCCGGACTGACTGTATCCTCCCGGGAACTTTCCCCCCTTTTCTGTCGTTCTATTTACAGATCACATCATCATCGTGCACGCTGAATGCTGGTGCGGCAGCCTTATCACGGACGATTTCATCCTGTCCTTAAGGCCAACCCGGAACTAGTCCACCTGATGGATTTTTCTGTAGTTTTCACAGTTGCATGTGCATCCGCAGCAGAATCCTTGTATAATCAAAATACGATGATGAAAGAAGATCACACTGCAACAGGGGGCGACTTAACGATGAGGTCGCTCGACTAAATCGCTACGCGACCCCCCGAACATAACTGACGTATTAATAAGTAGAGAAGCCTGCCCCTGGTGCATGCCTGCACGCCGCTTGCGCACCAGAATGGGGTTATTCTTTAGTGATTTGATGAAGTGCATCACGTTAAGGAGGCAGATCATGGCCGTTATTGTATACCTGACCATCGCACTGGTCGCCATCATGTTCCTCGCCCTCAGCCTGGTTGGCTTGAGGTCCGAACAATGATTGGTGCAACACGATGAAAAGCGATCGTAAAACGCACATTCTTCCCCTCTCCCGGTAGCAGCAGGCAGCCAACAGACCCCCAGCTACCGGGAGATTTGTGTTTCGGCTGCCAAACCTCTGCGCTGGAAACCTGCTAAAAATGTATCTTGCCGCTTTTGGCGACAACCCTGCAATTGCGGATTGTCCAAAGTCCAAAGAATTGCATGCAGTCAAAATGAGGAGGACTAGAAAAAATAGTTTCTTTTTCATCGTTCGTGTACTCTCACATGAATGGAATGGCTTCGCAAGAAGTGATTGTTTTTCGTAGGTGCGGACATTGTCCAACGTTTTTATTGGACGCTGTGCGCCCCTACGCAGGGAGTCATTGTTTGTGAGGGTTCTTTCCAACCTGCAGCGGTGTTCTTCTATATAATATTGGGTAGAGAAGCAATACGTTCGCATGCAAGCGATCGATTTACAATGTCAAGGAGTGAATGCATGGAATTCAAAGCGCCATCCCAACTATTGGACCTGAGTGGAAAAATAGTACTGGTAACCGGCGGCAGATCCGGCCTCGGCGCCGGAATTGCCAAACGGTTTGCACAAGCAGGCGCAGACGTTGCGGTGTGTGCACGCCACCCGGCCATTGAAACATATCAAGCCATCCAAAATGCCGGGAAAAAATGTCTGTCAATCGGGGCAGATCTGACCAATCCCAATCAAGTGACCGCTGTCTTTGAAGAGATTGCATCCAAATGGTCCCCGGTCGATATTCTCATCAATAATGCAGGCATCTACCCTGTGTCAGATCTACTGAACACCACCCCGGAAGAATGGTCCCGTACCCTGAATATCGATCTCAAGTCGGTATTCTTATGCACACAGGCCGCCGCGCGGGGGATGATCGCCGCCCAAAAAGAGGGTGTTGTGATCAACATTGGCTCCATTGAAGCCCTCACCCCGGCCAGAGGACACTGCCATTATGCCGCGGCCAAAGCCGGAGTGGTCATGTTCAGCCGGGTTGCCGCTTTGGAACTTGGCGAGCACCATATCCGCGTCAACACCGTCTCCCCCGGGCTGATCAACCGGCCCGGGCTGGAAACTGACTGGCCGGAAGGCTATCACAGCTTTGTCGAGCACGCCCCCCTGGGCCGAGTGGGCGAACCTGAAGATATTGCGGATGCCTGCCTGTTCTTGTCCAGTGACGCCGCGCGTTGGATCACCGGCGCCCACCTGGTCGTGGATGGCGGGGTGATGAGCAGTCCGGCATTCTAGCGTTCCCCCACAGTCAAATTCAGAAAACAGCAATTTGAATAGAATGTACCCGCGTTTCTGGAAGCTTCCCTTGCTTGACAACTGTCTGAAATGTAATTACAATGTAATTATTAGCGAGGTGTTCAGATGAATATGTCTATACGTTCAAAAGTGATCCGAATCGGTAATTCGCGCGGCGTGCGAATCCCGCGCGCATTGCTGGAACAGGCAGGGTTGACAGATAAAGTCGAGATGTCAGTTGAAGACGGTAAACTGATCATCCATTCCATCCAGGAACCCCGCCAGGAGTGGGGAGCACAATTCTCTGCTATGTCTGCACACGGCGATGACCACCTGCTGGATGATCCCCTCCCCACCCAATGGGATGAGGAAGAATGGACGTGGTAGTCGGGCGCTTTGAGGTATGGCTTGTCAACCTGGACCCGACCGTTGGCAGCAAGATCAAGAAAACGCGGCCCTGTCTTATCATTTCGCCGGATGAAATGAACCAGCATATCGCTACCGTCATCGTTGCCCCGATGACCACCAAAGGCCGGCCCTACCCTACCCGCGCAAACTGCCGCTTTGAAGACAAAGACGGGCAAATCATCCTCGATCAAATTCGGACGATCGACAAACACCGCCTGGTGAAAAAACTAGGGAAGATTGACTCCAGCACACAAAAAGAAGTGCTGGCTGTTCTGATGGAAATGTTTGCTGAATAAGCGATTCGTTCCGAGCGAAATCATCAGAAATAAGCGAATTCACCCTGCCCGATTGATGCTGACTTCAAAATCAGTTTCCTATACAAATAGAATTACAACCATTATTACTCAAATCTGGTCGGCTTTTCCTAAAGGACTGACTCGTGGATCCACTGCTCACTAAATTGATCGCTCACGTCCCCCTGACTGGCTCCATCCCGCAAGACGCAAAAGCCTTTCTCGCCCACCATCAATGCCTGAATACGATTGAGCATAGCGCCCGCGTTGCGGCTGCCGCGCATCAACTCGCCACAAAATATAATGCCGATCCCCTGGCAGCTTCTGACGCCGGCTGGCTGCATGACATCAGCGCCGTCATTCCCAACAACGAGCGCATTCATTATGCCGAATCGTGGGGAATTGACCTGTTTCCCGAAGAGCGGCGGGCACCGATGATCGTGCATCAGAAGCTCTCCGCTTACCTGGCCCGGAGCCTGTTCCACATCACCAATCCCGCAGTGCTCAGTGCGATTAGATGCCACACGACGTTGCGGCCAGGAGCATCCCGCCTGGATAAGATCGTCTTCCTCACCGACAAGCTCGAATGGGATGGCGCCGGCGATTCGCCCTGCAAAGCTGACCTGGAAGCTGCCTTGCAGCATTCGATAGACGCAGCGGTGAAGTGGTATTTATCCTATCTCTGGCAGCGACGTGACACGCTTCTTGTCATCCATCCGTGGTTTGCAGCAGCCTGCCAAGAAATCGCTGCTAATACCCCCGATTAATTTCCTTGCTCATGCTACAATTGCCCTATGGAATGGAATGTCAACGGCCACGAATGGGCCGCCCAGCTTTTGCAGCAGCACATCGCCACCGGGCAGGTGCGGCATGCTTACCTTTTCACCGGCCCGCCCGGCGTGGGACGCCGTACCCTGGCCCTGCGCTTTGCCAAAGCCATTAACTGCACCCAGCCGCCCGCCCCCGGACAGCCCTGCGGCACCTGCCGTATATGCACCCAGATGGAACGCATGCAGCAAGCCGATTTATCCATCGTCCAGGTCGAAAAGCTGGGCAGCTCGATCAAGGTCGATCAGGTGCGCGACCTGCAGCACAGCCTGTCG
>JAIOTF010000103.1 GCA_021107195.1 Anaerolineaceae bacterium
ATTTCATCATAAACTATGACATCAAATACCGTATGGGGGACGAGCTTTTTAATGAAGGGGATGAAGAACTGGATGTTGTGGAGAATCAGGAAGCACAAGTGGATCGGAACGGGAATAAAGAACCTTTTTCTGCAATTCCGTCGCGTACAATCCCCAAAGCTGCGGCTGCGGTCAAAATGGAACTGCCGATGGAATTCTCGGCTTACCATGCCTACCGATGCCTGAAGTGCAACAAACTGATTGCCGGATTTGATGTTGAAAACCATACTGTGCAGGTGCATGGTGGAAAATATCCCGGGTATGAAAAATTGGGTGGGTAATTAAAAATTATTGAGGAATATGGAGGCAGAATGTCTACTACAGATTGGATGAATTCAAAAGCGTATTTCGTTGCCTACAGCCTGATGATCAACGCTGCTCAGCATCAGGGTTTTACCACTTATCAGGAGATTGCCCAGGCGGTGGGTTTGCCCACGGTAGGCAGTTATATGGGTAAAGCTGTGGGCGATTTGATCGGCGCCATTTCGCAGAACGAGGTAGAGATGGGACGTCCGATGCTGAGTGCAATCGTGGTGAATGTGGATGGCAAACCTGGAACGGGGTTTATTCCCTGGGCCCAAGAATTAGGCCTCTTTAAAGAAGGGGATGATGAAAACACTTTCTGGGAAAATGAATGCCAGAAGATTTATGAAGAATGGAAGATCTCTTACCGCACCAGCTATAAGAAGTAAGGTGCGCACATGAAGCTGGGCATGTTTTGCTCTAACCGCTGCCCGGGGGATCTGATCCTGACAGCCTATGACTGGGCACGGGCTGTGCGCAGGCGAAGTGATCTGACGATTGTCAGCGGGTTCCATACCGTGATTGAAAAGGATGTGCTGGAAATCCTGCTGGCAGGTACCTGCCCGATTGTGGTCGTGCCGGCTCGCAGCGTAGCAAGCATGCGCATCCCGGCCGCATGGAAACCACATCTCGCCACCGATCGGCTGCGTATCGAATCGCCTTTTCCGGCGAGCGCCAGGCGGATCACAAAAAGGAATGCCTTGCTGCGCAATGAATATGTTGCTGGGATGGTAGATGAGATTTTGATCATCCACGCCAGCGCCGATGGTCACCTGGAGCAGCAGTGTGTGGGTTGGCTGAGGGAAGGGAAGAAAGTCAGTGCATTATCCGGGGAGCAGAATCAACGGTTGTGGGAGATGGGGGTTGAGGTTTGGGATGTGTTGTAGAAAAAGCACAAAGGAAAATTTGATTAATAGACTTTTTTGGCAGCAATGCTGATATAAGGCGAAACGGAGATCTGATGGCAAACATTAAAATTGAGATCGTCAAGAAAATAGATGTGCTCTCCCAATCCGAAAAGGGATAGGCCAAAGAACTCAATCTGATCAGTTGGAATGACCGCGAGCCCAAGTACGACATCCGCGATTGGTCACCGGATGGTGAGAAGATGGGCAAAGGTGTAACGTTGACAGAAGATGAATTAAAGGCATTGAAAGAGCTGCTGGATCAGATGGGGTCGTGTTTCTCTTGATACAAAATAGAGTGCATTGATTTCTTTCTATGATTAAAGAGCTATTTATCACTTAGCAGCATTCCGGCACTTTGGAATTATTGAGGTATTAGAGGAGGATCATCATGGATGCGGGAAAACTTAATATAAAACAACTGTTTCAAAAAGATGTGCGTTATATCATTCCAACTTTCCAGCGTCCCTACGTATGGGAGCAGGAAAAACAGTGGGAACCACTGTGGGAAGATGTCCGCAATTTAGCTGAGCGATACGCAGAAGCATTGGTTGAATCCGATAATCAAGAGGCCGTGGCTGAAGAAAAAACTGGCACTCACTTTTTGGGAGCAATTGTGTTGCAGCAAATCTCGACTCCAGCTGTTGAGATTGAACGGCGGGATGTGATCGATGGTCAGCAAAGGATGTTGACCTTACAAATCTTGCTTGATGCCGTACAGGATGTCATCGAGAAAGAGGAGTTCAAGAGGGATGCAAGGCAATTGAGCAGGCTGGTGCTCAATGATGAAGACTTTGTAGAAGGCGATGATATCTTCAAAATATGGCCGACAAGCGGTGATCGGGATGCCTTCCGCGCTGCAATGACAAACGGGCACACACTAGAAGGATATGAAGACTCCAAAGTAGTCCAGGCGCATGAGTTTTTCAGTTTGCAAGTCAAAGAGTGGTTGCGAACCCCTGACGAAGAAGAACGAACGAGAAAAGTCCGATCACTTAGTACAGCCCTGATAGGATTAATTGAAGTGGTGGTTATTGATCTAAAAACCAATGATGATGCTTATGTGATATTTGAAACATTGAATGCCCGCGGAACACCGTTGTTGGCATCAGATTTGATAAAAAATTATCTGTTGCAGACAGCAAGCAGCAAGGGGATGGATACAGACAAAATCTACGAAAATCACTGGAAAGATTTTGAAGACAAATGGTGGAGGGAAGATATCCGTCAGGGTCGATTGGTGAGACCGCGTATTGATATATTTCTTAATTACTGGTTAGTTGCAAGAAAACAAGAAGAAGTGCAATCCCATGAAATTTTCCCAAGTTTCCGAAACTATGTTGAAGAAGCAGGAAGTGGTTTTATGGATATCGTTAAAGACATTCAGCATGTTGGGGAAACATATCGGCAACTTGATAGTTTCGATCCTTACTCTACTGAGGGAACATTTTTATATCGCTGGGAAATAATGCAGGCCGGTGTAGTCACTCCGCTATTGTTACAATTGTTCTCCGCAAATAAAAATCAGCTATCACAAGAAAGAAAAGAGCTTTGTATCAAGGCTTTGGAGAGCTACTTAGTTCGACGAATGATTTGCCGAATGACTACGAAAGACTACAACCGACTTTTTCTAGAACTAATTCCGAAAGTAAATAAAAATATCCAAATTGCTGATGAAGTCATCATAAAGCATCTGAAAAGTCAAACTTCGGAGTCAAGGCTATGGCCAAGCAATGATGACGTTGAGAAGGCGGTTTTGGATCTGCCACTCTATCGGCTGTTAACACGGGGAAGGTTTCGATTTGTTTTAGAGGCTTTAGAAGAAATCAATCGAACAGGGAAAGCAGAAGAAGCACATACACCAAGGGGAAGCTTAACGATTGAGCATATTCTGCCACAAAGCTGGCAAGATAACTGGCCTATAACTGATGAAGATAATCCCCAAGAATATTTGAAGCGTGTAAGTGAACGCGACCGCATCAAGCACACCATTGGTAATCTCACTCTCATTACCAATAAGCTTAACCCATCACTGTCAAATGGTCCCTGGGCAAAGAAAAAACAAGGTCTTCAAGATCATAGCACTTTGTTCTTGAATAAAATTCTCCTGAGCAAGTTTGGAGATAGTTCATTTTCTGAAAAAGAGATCAAAGAGCGCAGTCAAGAATTAGCTCAACAGGTTTGTTCTATCTGGCCAATAAGCGAATAGTGAATAATAATGGATAGATGTTCCGTGTGGTAGATTTCACCATGCAATGATTCCATTTTGTAAAGCGAATATTGAAAGATCATCTGCTGCTGCGGTTTATAGCCATCGAATTTTGGAATGGCGGCGAGGTAAGTTTCATAATTGAGGGTGGGGTCCACACCGGCGGCGGCGATTTTGTCGGCCGTGATAAGGTGATCCGCGGCGGGAAAAACAGTGAGGTGATTGGCGGGGATGCCAGCGGCAATATGATTGTGACCGGTGATGGTAATTTGGTCGACCATTCAACCGGGGGCTCGCTGGAAGAACTGCGGGCGTTGGTGCAGGAGATGCGTGCCATGCTTCCA
>JAIOTF010000020.1 GCA_021107195.1 Anaerolineaceae bacterium
CAGGACCCATTCGCGCATCTGCCGGGCTTTGTTAATACTGCCCATCACAGCTGTTTTGATATCATCTGCAGTCAGCGGCGTAACCAGGAAATTATTGATCCCGATATGCAGGCATGTCTTAAGTAGCTCGGTCGAATCTTCCTTTGCAAGCAAGATCACGGGAACCAGCGGCAGTTTTTGCAGGAAATTGTAAGCGAAATCCAGCCCATTGCCATCCTTCAGGATTTCTGCGACGATCAGTAAAATGGGCGTTTCTGTTGCCAGATGTTTTTGTGCGCTCTTTTGGTCAGCGCAGATCACGACCTCATACCCCAATGATTTGAGGATTGGCCCCATCAGATAAGAGACCTCTGCGTCTGAAATGATTCCGAGGATATGTTCTTTTTTCTTTAGGGTCATATTTTTCCCCTGACAAAGGGAAAGCATTCGCTTTCTTTGTCAGTATTTTCGTTTTTATTGGGCAGGAGGCAGGGCAAAGGTGAAAGTTGAGCCCTGTCCCGGACGGCTGTTCACCCAGAGCTTTCCCTGGTTTCCAGTGATCATTTCTTTTACTAAGGGTAAGTGTACACCCAAACCGCCAAACCGTTGTGATTCGGGAAGGGATAAGTTTTTGGTTTCAAAGATTTTTGCCAATTGCTTTTCTTTGATGCCAATGCCTGTATCGATCACGGATACCTGCGCCAGCCCCTCATTCGAGCGTCCCACCCGGACCGTAATTTGTCCACCAGGATTAGAGTATTTTATGGCGTTGCTGAGTAAGCCATTCATTACCTGCGTGATTTGCAAGCTGTCCACGCGTACCGGCAGGTTTTTTTCTGCTGTTTCGGCGACCAGACTGATGTGATTATGTTGAGCATAATGCTGGAAGCGGTTGACTGATTGCAGCACCAGCTCATTCAGGTTAGTCCGGCTGGGTGTGTGGGAGGCGCCGGCTGTTGGCAGGGGTTGGACGGCATCCGCGATTTGGCTGAGTTTCCGGATATGTTTTTCAACATTTGCCAGTTCCTGGCGTTGTTTGGCGTGCCAACGTCCCGTGGGGGTCTTGGCCAGCCGCTCCAGGGCATGATGTGTTTCATTCAGGTGTCTGTGCAGCGAACTCTTGACCACTTCCAGCATCTCGTTGGTGATCTTCTCACCGACCTGGGCACTGTTTGCCAGGCGCTGCAAGGTTTGCGCGCGTTTTTCAATTGCCTGAAACAGCCGGGCATTGATCAGTGAAATGGATGCATAATCCGCAACGGCTTCCAGCAGATGCTGTTCGCTTTCCACAAAAGGTTGTGGCTGTTTGCGCATCACGACCAACAGCCCGATCACCTGCTTTTGGGCTTTGATCGGGGTGACCATTGTCGATTGTCCCAATGTGGAGACCTTGAACCGTTTCAACGGATCACCGTGGATCGCCAGTGTTTCGCCCGACATCGCTACGAGAGAACTGATACCATCATCCCAGGTCTGGTTGATGTGTTGTGCCAGTGAGGCGGGCAGGTTTCGCTGGGCTGCCAGGCGGAATTTATTGGTGTCATCTTCTGTCAGGAGGAACCAACCCATGTCAGATTGGGTAACGCGGGTTGCCCCGTCCAGGATCTTCTCAAAAAGCAGGGATTGGTCAGTGATTGATGTAACGGCTTTGCCGATATTGTATATCGTGGTTAATTCCCGCACCCGCTGCTGCAATTCGACATTGGTTTCTTGCAGTTTTCTGGCCAGCCGCTCGCGTTCCTGCTGGGTATGAATCTGTTTCAAGGCCCGCTCTACAACAGTGATCACTTCAGCTTCTTTGAAAGGCCAGATGAGCAGGTCAACCGCGCCCAGGCGGAAGGCCTGGGTGATGTGAGTGTCATCACCCTGACGTGCCAGTGCGATGACGGGGGTGTGGATGTTTTGTGCTATCAGGGCCACGATCATGTCCTGCGTGCTTAAACCGGGCAAAGACAGATCCGCGATGATCACGTCTGGTGCTTGTTGCATCACGCGAGTGATCGCCGTCGAGGCATCGCTAACCACGGCGGTTTGGTAATTTGCTGCTTGCAGTGCTTGCCGGGCAATCAGGTCACTGATAACCGGGTCGTTTTCAACTACGAGGATTTTATCCATATTAATTTCACCTAAATAATAATAGCATGGCTACCAAAAAAAAGAAAGAAAACTGCTAATCTGCTGTTTGTCACTCATCCGTCGCCTGCCACCGTACGCTGTACAAGCGTATGCCGCTTCGACAAGCTCAACGTGCGAGAAAAACGAACACCGCCCACATTTTTTGGTAGAAAAAATGCAGGCGGTGTTGGGGGCGGGCTTTTTTACGTTCGGTCAATCAACTTCCGTTTGTCTCTTTGCCACTGACTCCCCCGTAAGAGTTATATAAGATATGCTTTTAAGGTCTTGACTTTGTAAGCCTGCCGCGAATACAATCAAACTATGGAGTATAAAGACTATTATAAAGTATTGGGTATTGACCGCAAGGCCAGTACAGAAGAAATCAAGAAAGCTTATCGGAAATTAGCGATGAAATATCATCCGGACCGTAATCCGGATGATCGGGCTGCAGAAGAGAAGTTTAAAGAAATCAACGAAGCCAATCAGGTGCTGAGCGATAAGGAAAAACGGGCGCGCTACGACCAGTTGGGCAGCTCCTATAATAACTGGCAGCAAACCGGCGCGGGCGGCAACTTCAGTTGGGATGACTGGTTCTCAGGTGCTCCCGGCGGCGGTGTGCGCGTCGAGATGGGGGGATTGGGAGACATGTATTCCGAATTCTTCAACGCTATCTTTGGAGGCATGGGCGGTATGGGCGGTGTTGGCACACAGTCCCGCCGCAGAACGGCAAATCCCCGCACCCGCCAGCAGGCGTATGCACAACCGCAAACCTATGAACAACCTGTAACAATTAGCTTCTATGAAGCCTACCACGGTACAGAACGTGTCTTGCAGTTGGATGGTCAGCGCGTAACCGCCAAGATACCTGCAGGAGCAAAAACGGGGACAAAGGTGCGCATTTCTGGTGTAGGGCCTGCTGGAATGGATGGCCGGAAATCCAATATTCATCTGAAGATCACTGTCGCGAAAGATGCTCGCTTTGAACGCAAGAAGGATGATTTATATACAGACGTGAAAGTTGATCTCTACACTGCTGTCCTGGGTGGTAAAGTGAAAATAGAAACGCCAACCGGCAATGTCAAACTCAAGATTCCTGCCGGCACCCAGCCAGATCAATTGTTTCGGCTGGCCGGGCGGGGCATGCCCAAGCTGCGTTCCCCGAAATCGTTCGGCGATTTATATGCACGTGTTAAAATTGAGATCCCTTGTACTCTAAGCCCGAAACAGCGCCGCCTGTTTGAGCAATTGCAAAATATGGGATGAAACCTCGGTGAGATAAACAGATGAAAGAACCTGCCTGAACGCGTTCAGGCGGGAAGGAATTGGAAAGAATAATGAAAAAGAGCATAACAATATTGGTAGTTATTATGGCATTACTGAGTATCATGGCGTGCCAGTTTAGTATTTCTCCACGCGTGATCCAGGCTGAACCCAGTGCAACTTCAGTTGTGTATACCCCTGCACCCACAGCAACGCGGGACTTTCCCCTTGTTGAGGACCCGGTGCCAACTCTCTCGCCTCTGGAGTCAACCCTTGATGTCGATCAGGAACGGTTGGCATCTTTGTATGAGCGGGTTAATCCGGGCGTGGTGTCCATTCAGGTTGCCACAGACCAGGGCAATGCCCAGGGGTCGGGTTTTGTCTTTGACGGCCTGGGGCATATTGTTACCAATTACCATGTGGTGGAGGGCGGTACCGAGTTTGAGGTTGACTTTCCTTCCGGATACAAGGTGCGCGGCGAAGTGGTCGCCTTTGATCTGGATTCTGACCTGGCTGTGATCCGGGTGGAAGTACCGGCAGAAGAACTGAATCCTTTGCCACTGGGCGATTCCAGTCAATTGCGTGTAGGCGAATCCGTGGTTGCCATTGGTAATCCTTTTGGCCTCGACAGTACGATCACCCTGGGCATCGTTTCTGCCAAGGGGCGTACATTAACTTCTTTGCGTGAATCACCGGAGGGAGGACTCTTCTCCGCTGGGGATTTGATCCAAACCGACGCGGCCATCAACCCAGGTAATTCGGGCGGCCCATTGCTCAATCTGCGTGGTGAGGTAGTTGGAGTCAATCGTGCCATTCAAACCAATTCGGTCTTTGAAAATGGCAACATGGGCGTGGGATTTGCTGTTTCTGTTGATATTGTCAAGCGGGTTGTGCCTGTTTTGATTGCTGATGGTGTTTATGATTATCCATATCTGGGCATCAGCTCCCGGGATGATTTGAGCTTGAATGAGATTGAAGAGTTGTCGCTGCCCAATCGCTCGGGTGCGTATGTGGTTTCCGTGGTGCCCGGCAGCCCGGCAGATGATGCCGGTATGCGCGGCGGTACGATTGAGACCGATATTCCCGGCTTGAATGCGGGCGGAGATTTGATTATCGCTATCGATGACCGCCCAGTGCGTGTCTTTGGTGAGCTGCTCTCGTACTTGATGACGGAGAAAAGCCCGGGTGAAACTGTGAAGTTGACCATTATTCGCGATAATGAACAGAAGGAGGTGGAGATTACCCTGGATAAGCGTCCGTGAACGGGACCTGGTGTCGGTATTTGTTCTTTGATGAAAGGAGATGAGCATGTACCATGAAAATACATTGCGCGAACTGTTAAAATTGACAGCTCCAAAAGCGGTCTTGAGTGTGTATCTGAACACTGAACCCTCAAAAGGAAGTGCCGAAGCCTATCGTTTGCGGCTGCGGAACTTGCTTAAAGAGGTCGATCTCCCTCAAGATGTGCAAGCGGTGGAGTTGTTTTTTAATCGACAATTTGATGGCGCAGGACGAGGTGTTGCGGTTTTTTCTTGTGTTGAAAAAGATTTTCTTCAGATATTTCCTCTTGCAATTCCTGTGCATGATGCTGTATTTGTCGGTGATCGTCCTAATGTGCGTCCTTTAGCCGATCTTCTTGATGATTATGGCGGGTATGGTGTTATTTTAATCGATCAACAAGGTGCTCGATTATTCCATTTTCATCTCGGCGAACTACAGGAGCAGGACGGCATGTTTGGAGGAGAAGTCAAGCATGCAAAGGATGGCGAGGATTCTGCATTCCGTGGCGGGCAAACCCGCGCCTATGAAGCAATGATTGAGCGCAATGTGAAAGAAGCTGCAGCGTTTGCCGTGGATTTCTTTGAAAAAAAACATATCCGCCGCATTTTGATCGGCGGTTCAGATCATAATGTTGCCCTGCTCCGCACCCAATTGCCCAAGGCCTGGCAGAGTCTGGTGGTGGGCACATTTCCCATGGGCATGACTGCCAGCCATACCGATGTGCTGGAGCGTGCGATGGAGGTTGGCCAGCAAGCGGAACGTAAACGTGAGGCACATCTTATCGAGCGCATGATCACTTCAGCAGCTAAAGGCAGTAGTGCGGTGGCAGGTTTAGAGGACACCCTGGCCGCGGTCAACAATGAGCAGGTGATGACTTTGGTGTTTTTGCAGGATTATCATGCACCCGGCTATCGCTGCCAGGATTGCGATTTTCTGGTCACAAAGTCAGAAGGTGTTTGTGAAGGATGTGGCGGGGTAACGGAAACAGTGCCGGACCTGGTCAGCAGGGCGGTAGGGTCTGTCTTATCACATGGCGGTGATATTGAAACCATCCACGCCAGTGACGCCCTCCAGCAGGTGGGGAAGATTGGTGCATTGCTCCGCTACTGATCGCATATCACAATAAAGATAACAAAAAGCTGACGGTGATACACCATCAGCTTTTTGGTTACGGAACCCGCTCACTGAGCTTGCCGAAGTGAGCGGGTTAGTTTACCATTTGTTGAGATGGATCCGCTCTGCAAGGTAAC
>JAIOTF010000412.1 GCA_021107195.1 Anaerolineaceae bacterium
AATCGAAGCACTCCGTCGTTTTTGGATTAGGCAAAGAGGACTTTTAGATCATCGAAACTACCTGCTGGACACAAAGCCGATTCCTGTCATGGGCTATAAACGACATAAGAAACATAGCGATTTTGCAGGAAGTGCTGCTTATGGGTATTGTGCCAGCCGTAATATGAAGTATTTTGGTTACAAACTGGTCACGATCAGCACTCTTTCAGGCTTCCCAATTGTGTATGATCTGGTTCCTGCTAATGTAGATGAGCGACTTGCAGCAGAAACGGTTACGGAGCATTTATCCTGCTGTGATATCTTTGCTGACAAAGGGTTTATTGGCTTTGAATGGCAAACGAAACTCTTTGATCAAACAGGCAACTTGATCTGGACACCCATGCGATCCAATCAGAACAATCAAAACACAAGAGGCCTGGATCGTTGGCTAAGCAGTGTTCGTGAACGAATTGAAGGCGTATTCCATGAACTGCAAATCACAGGCCGCAATATTGAACTGTTTGACAGCAAAAACTGTGCTGGGACTTTGCACCCGCATTGCCATGAAACTAACCAGTCACCTCCTGCGGCTTATCTTGCGTTTTGATTATGGCATTGATATTCAAACTTTTTCAATTGCCTCTTCTGCCACTTTCTAATTCACATCAGACGTATGATATGATTTGTAATGTCCCAAAAAGGGATATTCTGGACTGTAAACCAGTCTTCCTGAAACGAACATAAAATATGACTCGTAATTAACAAACCAGGTTTTGCATGAACGAAAAAATCAATCAACAGCAGCAGGAAAAATACGAGCAGTTATGGGACAATGAATGGCACGATTTGCACAAAATTGGGCCTAGTGTCAGAACCCGAAACCGCATCCTCTTACGCTACTTTAAGAAATTCATTCAAAATGGCAGCATCTTTGATTCAGGTTGTGGAGATGGAAGTTTTCTTCTCATTCTGAACAAACACTACCAAGAAAAGTTGACCTACCATGCCGGGGATATATCTGAAACAGCCATTGCGGCCGTAGACAAACTGGATTTTGTTCAGAAAACCTCAATTATGGATATTGAAAACAAAAACACACTCCCACAAGAGACATTCACAGCCGTGGTCTCCTCAGAAGTGCTGGAACATATTGAAAACTGGAAAGAAGCCTTGCAAAACCTTGTGGATACTGTTGCCCAAAAGGGATTCATTTTTATCACTGTGCCAGCCCAGATGAAATACTGGAGCATGCATGATGAGTTTGCAAAACATTACCGACGTTTTGAGCAAGATCAAATTGAACAGGAACTGATAAATGCCGGCTTTGAAATTAAAGAAAGCTGGTGTTGGGGCTGGCCATTTTACTGGTTATACTACACGCTGTTCTTAAAAAGAACAACCCCCCAATCCGTAATGAAAGAGATTACATCTCCATTTAAGATCTTTGTTTCCAATATTTTATATTACCTTTTTTTCATTGATGATCTTTTCCGTACCACAAAAGGACGGCGGCTTTTCATCATCGCCCAAAAAAGGTAAACTGCTCTTCCCAGCACAACCAACCTTTTCATTTCCGTCGCGGCACATAAACTGCATAATTATTCTTCCCCCCATTTTTCACCTGATACATGGCTGAATCTGCCTTGCGCAATAATTCATTCGCATTGCAGCCATGCTCCGGGAAAATACTTACACCAATGCTGGCTGTGAGCCTGATCCGGCGGCCGCGGATATCGTACGGCTCTGCCAACATTTTGAGGAGTTTGGTACAAACCAAAGCCACATCCTCTTCTGCGTTCTGTAAATTTTCCAGAATGACCACAAATTCATCCCCGGCCAGACGTGCCACATAATCGCTCTTGCGAATCTGCTTGCGCAGCCGTTGAGCTACCTGCTGGATCAACACGTCACCGCCATCATGACCGAAGGCATCGTTGATGATCTTCAAGCCATCCATATCAATAAAAAGCAATGCCATGCTGCCTTGGTACCTGTCTGCCAGTGCAATGGCGTGATTGAACTGTTCAAAGAAGCTCGCCCTGTTGGGCAAGCCTGTCAAGGTATCGTGTGTAGCAGCCTCTGCCAACAGAGCTTCAGTTGCCTGCCGTTCCTGGAGCTGCAATGCAAGTTCTGTTGTGGTGTGCTCCAGAGCCTCGCGGGTCTTTGCCAGATAATCTGCGGTTTGATTCATCGCACGGGCCAGTTGCCCAATTTCATCCTGCTGGTCATCCTGCAAACGGACTTGCAATTTGCCTGCTTCAACACCAGCCACCATTTTATGCATGGCATCCACACGCTTCATGGTTTTCTTATAGAAACGGTCAGTGGCAACCACGGCCAGAAAACCAATCAAAATCCCCTCTGCGCTATATATCCATATCAATTGTTGAGTGCGAACCAGCATGGCATTCCTCTGTGCTTTTAATGCCTCCATTTGTACTGCCGAGATTTCATCAACAACAGCAATAAAATCCTCTTCTGCCACTGCGAAATCATCCCACGTTATGCTGATTGATTCCCCTTCCTGTATCTCGGTCACCTGCAAGCCAGTTTGATTCATGCCCTCTGCACGCACCTCAAGTTGGCTCAGCAGCGCTTCGGAAAACAAACGATCCTCATTTATTGCCAGCCATTGCAAATCACGCTGGATTGAGTCATAAACGGCTTTGTACTTCTCCTGAATTCCAGTTAATTCTGGTGAACTTTCCGGCGGCAGCATGCCCATTTCATTCTCAAGCATGACAAATCTGGATATCTGTTCACGCATCTCCATACCAGCAACCTTGATCCGCTCAACGGCTACGAGTGCTGGCAAGCTCTGATCTGTGATCACATGAAGGTTGTCTGTCATCATACCTTGCAATAACCACAGGTTAAATCCGCCTATAATACCCAGGAGGATAATGAAAAACACTGTCAAATATAATATCTTGTTTCTTAGCTGCATATACAAAATCCCCAACCAGCTTGAGAATAATCAGGCAATAAAATTGTTGGAAACACGCCAATCTTTTATTACTTATATATTACCACAATATAATTATGCCCATAAATGGCGTCACCCAAAACAAATTTCCGCCTTACAAGGGTTGCTGCAACAAGTCCGTGAGCAGCATCATCATCCAAGAAACATCTCTCAGGTCAGCCATCTCTACCGGTGAATGATGATAACGCACCGGCAGTGACAACCCCACAATACGCACCCCTTGATTAGCATACGGCACAGGATTGAGCGCTGTCCCAATCCCCGTGATGACCTCATCTTGCAGAGGTATCCCGGACTGACGGGCAGTGCTGCGTACGGTTTGGGCCAGGCGCAGATCTGGCACTGTGCAAGCCATCTTGCCGCGGATGGCTTCCAACCATTTCAAGGCCGGGCCGCCGCCCAAGTGAACATCATTTTGTTTTCCGGCAAGGTCCGGGGTATCAAAGGGCAGCGTACCGTCAATCCCAATCACGATTTCTGGAGCGTATTGCCGCACAGCTGGCAAGCCGCCGGTCAGACGCGTTTCTTCCTGCACAACAAATGCCAGATGTAAATCACAGGTCGGTGTGATCTGTGCTTCCGCGAGCCGGCGCGCCAGTGCCAAGAGTACAAAACACCCCAGGCGGTCATCGAACGCCTTGCCGCGCGCCTGGTGACTGCCAATACGCTCAAAAGAAGATGCCCAAGTCAATCCATCTCCCACCTGAACGCCCAAAGCCTCAGCTTCCTGTCGGGATGCTGTTCCAATATCGATATACATATCTTCTAAAGCGAGAAAGTTCGAATGATCGAGATGCTGCGGCAGGGTGCCGACCTGCGCCGGCACGCGGCGGCCATCACTCGTCCACAAATCCAGCCTGGCACCAGGCAGCGAACGCAGTCCCATCCCCCCCAAACGCTGCACCTGCAAGAAACCATCCTGCGTGACGCGCCTTACAATGAGGCCAACTTCATCCATATGGGCCATGAGCATCACTTTCGGACCATAGCCTGCCCAATCCGGGCAACGACAGACCAGATTGCCGATCTGGTCTGTCTCAGCCACCCAGTTGGGTGGAAGCGCCTGCTGAATCTGATCAGCCACCAGCCCTTCGCGGCCGGGCAGACCGGGGGTCTCGCTCAGCAGCGCCAGCAGTGACAGATCCAATTCAAATTCTTTCATCCTTGTTCTCCACGGCGTAAAGCCGCCATACGTGCTGTTTTTTGTTCGATCAGCTCTCGTGAACCAATATCGGCCCGATGACGAAGCGTATCCGGTTGGAGCTCTGCCAACAAAGCCTCCATCGATTCGCAAAGCCGTCCGGGGTGCTCTCCAAGACCAACCACGGCCAGGGTGCGTGAGCCCAGCGTTTCCCAAAGATCGCCTGATGCCGCCTGCACCGAGGCAAAGATCACCTGGAACCCTGCAGCCTCCACCTTGGCGGTGTCAAACGCAAATTTCCGGCCCTTGATCGATTGTTCCGGATACTCTGCCGGTACAATGTATTTGGTCAATGAGGCACTCTTTGCAAAATGCACATTAGCCGTATCAAGCTGCCCGCGGGCAATGTCGAAAAAGACCTGAGCGGGATCGCCTTCCAGGAGGGTCATCACATTGATCGCCTCAGGATCTCCCAGGCGGGCATTGAACTCGATCACGCGTATGCCGCGCGCAGTGACCATGAACTGACCATACAGAACACCACGATACGGCGCTCCACTTTCCTCGCCCAGTGCGTGGATCACCTGAGCCATCAACTTATCTGCCTGCTCCAGGTTCTCCTCTGTGAGAAAAGGCATGCTGCCGTCAGCCATGGTGTAAGCCCCCATTCCACCGGTCATCAGGCCGCGATCTTCTTCATAAGCGTACTTAAAATCCTGTGCAACAGAGACGGGTGCGAGCACCTCATCCGAGGCAAATACCATGCGCGAGAACTCTTCACCAACCAACCGTTCTTCAAGCAACACAGCACTATCCTGTGCCAGCCACTCGTCAATGTAATCCAACGCATCTCCCACCGTCAAGAGTTGCGTTCCCATGACCTGCACACCCTTGCCCCCCGTCAATCCCGTAGGCTTTACCGCTACTTCGCCCACCTTCTTTATGAATTCTTCCGCTTCCTTGCGGCTATGCACCAATTGCCAGTCTGGGGAGCCCCAGGGGACAACTTTTGCCAGAAGCCGCCGCATAAAATGCTTGTCACTTTCAATCTGCGCCTGAGCTTGATTGGCCCCCACTGTGGGTACCCCCGCTGCACGCAGTGCATCAACAGCACCAGCCATGAGCGGCACTTCCGGACCAACAGCGACAAAATCAACTTGATGTGCAGAGAAAAATTCAACAATTGCAGAAGCATCCGCCAGAGACCCAACCAGTGTCTCATCCGCGAGATGATCGATTCCCGGATTATGATGAGAAGCATACACAAATAAAGTATCTCGTTCAAGCTGCCGGCGCAGCGCCTTTGCCATAGCGTGCTCGCGCCCGCCACTACCAATCAATCCTATTCTCATCGTTTACTCCTATACATAAATTATGTGTTAATGATTTTGATTATACCGTGCCTGTTGGAGTTCTCCCACCCTGATCACTATAAATAAAACCAGTGCTTTTCCCTTTTCTCACAATCCTCTTCTCTGCTCATCTCATTTTATCCCTTTTTACTCAACCCTTTTCCACTTACATCTATCCCAACAGTTCCCAAAAAATCTATTCGCTTCTAGGTTATAATATGCTTATTAGCAAAAAGTTCTTGCAGCCTCATTTCAACAACTGGGAGCCTTTTGCCACAGATCACTATTGAATGATTCGTTTTTTGTTCCATTAATTTTTTCGTTTGGCACCTATTATTTAAGATCAAGTTTAATCTAATTAAGATATTCAATATCTTATTGTATCAATCTACACATAAGGAGCTCCTTATGCAGTTTTTAAACTATCTGCTTCTGTGTTTGATCTTGTTAATCGCAGCCATTTCCAGCATCGTTTCAAAAAACATGATCCGGGCAGCTGTATCCTTGGGGATGGGGAGCGTTGCACTAGCCCTGTTATTTTTCCTGTTGGATTCTCCCTTTGCTGCAGGTTTTGAATTGAGCGTTGGAGCGGGCCTGACCAGTATCTTGCTGGTCATCGTTATCAATTTGACAAAAACCCCACACGGAAAGGGGGGGGGATGAAAAAGAGAGTCACCATCAATCAGTTGGCGGAGTTGATCATATTATTTCTGCTGCTATGGGGAGGAACGCTTGTTTGGAAACAATTCGGTACAAAGACAAGCTTCAACAAGGATTTGATGGAAACCAGCTTTCAGTACTGGTTCTGGCTGCAGCGCGGCCCAGATTTGGCTATACAAGCCGGATTGATTTTTGCCGGTGCATTGGGTATTGCAACTTTATTGCCCGGTGGCAGGGATAAGAAATAACAAAGATGGATTATTTAGCGATACCCTGGCTTGATTGGCTACTTTCAATCGTCAGTACCCTGTTAGTTTTAATTGGTTTTGTAGGAATGCTGACCCAAAGAGTGGTTTTCAAACAGGTCATCAGTATGAAGCTTATGCTCCAAGGCGTGGCTTTAGCATTGATCCATGCCGGGAACATGAACCAAGATCCGCTTCTGGCACAATCCATGACCATCTCTGCGGTAATCGTTGAAACGGTGATCATCGCCGTTGCTCTAGCGATGATTGTCAATGTTTACCTGCATTATCCTGCTGGTGATACGGATAAGATGAACAAATTGAAAGGGTAAAATTCAATTGGCACTTTTAGGATGGTTTTTACTAGGTGTACCGTTTTTAATGGGAATGAGCCTGATCGCAGTTGGATCCTATCTGCCAAAACCCTTGCACAGCTGGGCAGTTGTTGGAACCGCTGGGATAGTAATGTGTTGCCTGCTGATTTCATTTTCGTTTACTGGTAACCAAATCATCATTTCTCCAGAATGGTGGCCCAACAGTGGGGTTCTATACCTCAAGTTCGATTTTTGGGGTATGGCACCCGCCTTCTGGACTACAGCCAGTGGTCTGATTTTTTACTTACTGAATCTCAAGGAGCGCCCATCTCGCACTTATGTGCATGATGGCCTTTTTCTGTTCGTCCTTACATCTGCAAATCTCGCTTTTCTGGCAGGCAATTTTCTTTTGCGCTATGCAGCATTGGAATTTGCTGCCCTGGGGATCGCTGTTATCCAATTACTGGAAATGGGAAAGCAGAACAGCAAACGCCTTTATTTAGGATTGCGTTTAGGAGATGCCGGGTTACTCGTCGCGATAATTTTATTGAATACCACAGGAGCTCCACTAGAAATCTCAAAAGCCTTGTCCCTGGCAATGAGCTTGCCAGAAGTTACCCTGACTTGGATCGCGGCTGGTTTTTTGCTGGCCGTGTGGGTCAAAATGGGCATATGGCCTCTGGTTTTCTGGCAAAACGCAGCCGCCGACAATCCTTCCCTGATGAATAAAGCCTGGTTTCTGGCCACTGTCATGCCCAATCTGGGAATCTACCTGTTATACCGTACAGCTCCTTTGATTGCGCAATTCGAAACAGTACAGCGCCTGGTTTCCTTGACTTCCGCCGCCAGTGCAGTGATCGCCCTGCTGTTTGCATGGGGGACAAAGAATCTCAAAGACAGTGTATGGTGGCTCTTCGCTTATCAAGGATCAATAACCGTATTCGCCGCTGTTCATCGCCTGGATGCACTGGTGTGGGGCAGCATTTTGGTTGCCTGCTTACTCCGCTTCATTTTCTTCGGCAATTGGACCCCGAGATTTCGCCTGGCAAACACTGAGCGATTGGCAAGTATCGCCGGGGGAGTGATCCTGGGAGGCTATAGTTTGATAACAATTTGGGCGATTCAACAACAAGGTGAGCGCAAGCTCGATTTCTGGGTAGCAGAAGCCAGTCTGGCCTTGCTGGTGTTATGGCTTGTCAACCAATGGGAAAAGGCTCCGAAACAAGAAAAACAGGGGCTTATGGAATCACCAATCCATAGACACAAATGGCAGCGGTGGGGAATTCCTGTTGTTGCTCTGCTGCTTTTCGCAATCATGCCGCTGCTTTTTACGCCTCTCCACGCAAATGAATTGATTGCCGGGTCATCGTCCTTCACGAAACTCTCCCTGATTTCCTTCCCCATCATTTCGCCAGCCTTCTGGGGCTTATTGCTCAGTGTGTGGGTCATTAAAAAATTACGGTGGCTTGAAAAGATAGCAATTTTTTCGCTCACCAACCGGTATGCCTGGCGTGCGGGCGCACAACTTAGTCCCAAAAAGATCTACAATGCCACAGAGATTTTCTTGTTCAAAGAAGGCGTGGACCAGGCAGCCCAAACGGTGTCCAAGATTTCCAGACAACTTTACGAGATTCTTGAACGGACAACCTTTGAAACAGGTTCGCAATACCTGGTAAAAGGGGCATTATCCTTCAGCACTCTGCTTTACAGGATTCTTGAACGGACAACTTTTGAAGCGGGTTTGCAATACCTGGTAAAAGGGGCATTATCCTTCAGCACTCTGCTGCGCCGAATGCACACAGGCCGTTTAAGGGTCAATCTGTTGTGGGTCGCAGTGACGATGGTAGCCGTTCTGGTCATGATGCTGGCAAGAACAGGCGGATGATCAGCTACAACAAGGATGGTTCTGATGAACTATGAAACTGGACTTATATTAAGCATTATTCTACTCCCTTCAGTGATAGCTCTACTCCTGGTTATGATTAGGCGAATCATTGGTCCATACGCTGGTTGGATTGCCGGGATCACCGCCGGGCTGAACTTGCTAGCAACCTTGGCACTTTTACCTCTATTACGTCAGGGGATTGAGCCGCATATCGCTCTCAATTGGCTGCCGCAAGCTGGCATCCAGTTCATCCTGCATTTAGACTGGCTTACTTTTCCATTCTTGTTCACCGAAGCATTGGTGACAGTATTTGCATTGATCTACGCACTTGGTTACCACCATCCTGACGAGCGGACACCCTTTTTCTACGCTCTCTTGTTAATCTTCGGGGTAGGTATGGCTGGCACTACCCTGGCGGGCAGCGTTTTCCTGTTCTATGTATTTTGGGAATTGATGTTAGTCGCTTCCTGTGTTTTGATTCTGGCGTGGGGCGAAGGGCCCAACAATGGAAGCGTCGCACTACAGTATTTCTTGTTCACCCATCTGGGGTCGCTATTGGTACTCGTAGCACTGATTAATCTATACGATGCAGCCGGCAGTGACAGTTTTGTGGCCTTGCGATCCGGAATTTCGCTGGCACCTGCAGCAGTTACAACGATTACGGCCTTATTTCTGATCGGCTTTGGCGTAAAAATGGCCGTTTTCCCCTTGCATATCTGGCTGCCTGATGCACACAGTGTCGCCCCCATGCCAGTGACGATCATGCTGGCTGCAGCCATGTTGAGCATGGGCGTCTATGGCATATTACGTTTTCCAATGAGCATCTTTTCGCCATCGCAGATAGCCATGTTCGCTTTGCCAATGATGGTGGCCGGGTTGGTATCGCAGGTATATGGCGCTTTAATGGCCATCGCAGAACAAGATATTAAACGGATCATCGCCTATTCCAGCGTCAGTCAGATGGGGTACATTCTTTTTGGTCTGGGGACCCTGACGTATGAAGGCATCGCCGGTGCCACGTTGCATGTGATTTACCATGGCGTGGTAAAGGCCTTGTTATTCATGTGTATGGGACTTGTAATTCGCGCCACAAACAAACGACAAATTTCTGAATTGGGCGGCTTGATGAATAAGATACCACTGACCGCAGCGTGTTGTGCGGTGGGGGTACTGGCAATTGCCGGAGTACCCATGCTGGCAATCTTCAACAGCGAATGGATGATCTATTCAGGCGGTTTTCATACAACTTATCCAGGACTGGCAGTGGCCATGGTGTTGGGATCTCTATTAACTGTTGCCTATGCTCTGCGATTGTTCATGGAAATCTTTTGGGGAGATTACACTTCAGACGGAAATTTGATCCCTGTTTCGGCCGCCATGCGACTGCCAACGGTGGTATTGGCAGGGTTAACCTTACTCGCCGGATTATTCCCCTCCCCTGTTTTTGCATGGATTGATCAAGAATTGACCCTGATATTGGGAGGATTGTGGTGAACACAGCCTTCAATTCCATTCTGATACTGGCGTGTGGCGCGCTGGCAATCTATTTACTGGCACGATTGTTTTCTGCCCGGAATGAGCTGTTGGCTTGTTGTACAGTGCTCGTCTTTTTCTTGGCCGGCTTGGTTTTGTTTTCCAAATTGAATTTGAACAGCAAATTCTGGCTGGAAATACCTTCTTCCGGTGAATTTATGGTCAGCGGGGAGCAGGAATGGCCAGGCGAATCGGCTTCACGCTTGATCGCTGGAACTGCGATTGCATTAGGTTTCCTGGTCAGTCTCTACTCATCCCGCTATCTGGAGCAAGACCAGCGTTACAAGACGTATTATCCTTTGCTGCTGCTAACCGTGGCAGGGCTGGTAGGCATGGTATACACTACAGATTTGTTCTTGCTGTATCTATTCATAGAATGGATGAGTGTTTGTGCCTATGTGCTGGTCGCTTTTCGCCGCCAGACAAATACGGCAACCGAAGCCGGTTTTAAATATCTCATCATGGGAAGCGTAGGCACAATCCTTTTTCTGTTAGGTTTGGCCTGGATATTTCGTGTGACAGGACAAATTAAGATGCCCTTGCAAGCGGCCGAAACAAGTGCCTGGGCAAGCGCTGGCCTTGTGTGTATTCTGACCGGATTAGGGATCAAAAGCGCCTTTGTCCCGCTCCACACCTGGCTGCCGGATGCACATAGCCGCGCGCCCAGCAGCATCAGCGCCTTGTTATCAGGCATCATTATTCAAAGCTGCTTCTTTGTGTGGCTGCGGGTCGGGCTGGGGCTTGGCGTCTCAAAACAAGTACTGGGCGCTGTGTTGATCTGGCTGTCTATCGCCAACATGATTGTAGGAAATTTTATGGCCCTGGTGCAAATCCATGTCAAGCGATTGCTTGCTTTTTCTTCCATTGCTCAAATGGGGTACATTCTTTTCAGCTTCGGAATTGGATTATATTTTGATTTTCCGCAAGCCATCCTGGCAGGTTTCCTCTATCTGGTGATCCACGCCGCGCTTAAGTCTTTGGCCTTCCTGTCGAAGGGCATCTGCCATTTTTACTACCAGACCACTTTGATTGAAGACATGCGGGGAATTGCCAAACATTTACCGTTAGCTGCTCTAACCCTAAGCCTATCGCTGGCCGGACTGGCAGGACTTCCTCCCCTGATTGGCTTTTCAGGCAAATGGTTCATATTAACCTCGGCTTTGAGCACACTACAGCCTCTGGCCCTGGTTGGAACCGGTGTATTTCTTTTAACCAATTTGATTTCATTGGGATATTACTTGCCGCTGATCGCACAATTATATGCAAGCCAGCCTCATCGAAATGAAGCAGCCCCAACGCTACGAATATCACCCTGGATGGCAATACCGGTGATTGCTCTGAGTGGGTTGATACTTGCTGCCAGCATATATCCCGCTCCCTGGGTCAAATGGCTTTCACCAATAATCTTCATCAGCGAAGGAGGGTGAGAACGATGGAAAATTTATTGATGCATCCAATGGTAACCTTTCTCTTATTCTTCGCAATTGCCTTCACAATTTATTTTCTCGCTGGCCGGTTCAAAGAGACGGGGGAATATCACCCGACCCGTCATAAAACATATACAGGTGGAGAAGAAATCGCTCCTCCTGAAGGAAAAATGCAATACCAGTCGTTTTACTGGTTGGCCTTATTATTCGGTATTTTGCACATGGCCGCCCTGGTCATCTCCACCCTGCCGTTAGAAAGCATACCATTCCGTCTGGCTCTACTGTACCTATTGGGCGCTGGTGCTAGCGTTTTCGTTCTCAGTGAAGAGGAACATTAAATGACCAGTACGCTCATACAAAAAGTTTTTCGATGGGCAAGGCGTAAATCCCTCTGGGTGTTGCACTACAACAGCGGGGGCTGCAATGGATGTGATATCGAGTTTTTGGACTTGCTCACCCCGCGCTACGATGTAGAACGCCTCGGCATCCGACAAGAAAGCGTGCCGCGCCACGCGGATATTCTGCTGTGCACTGGTCCGGTCACGCGGCAATCCCGCGATCGGGTGCTCCAGATCTTTACTCAGATACCTGAACCCAAATGGGTGGTTGTCGTTGGCAGTTGCGGATGTTCGGGTGGAGTATTCCAGGGGAGCGATTATGTCCTGGGGGGCGTTGACCAGGTCATTCCGGTAGATCTCTATATTCCAGGTTGTCCCTGCCGGCCAGAGATCATTATTGAAGGTTTAATTAAGTTGCTGGAGAAGATTGAATGAATGAGATTGAACTCATCATCACACAAATGAAATCCCTTTTTCTACATCAAATCCTGGAAGTTCGCTTCCTCCCCCTGCATGAAACCGTGGTCAGGATCAAACCTACAACCCTGCGCAATCTGGTAGCCTGGCTTTTGGAACATTCGGGTTTTCACCACCTTTCGACCATCACAGGCCTTGATAACGGTCAGCAAATAGAGCTTTTCTATCATTTTTGGAATGGCCAAGGGTTAAGCCTCCATACTGAATTGTCTTACGAATTCCCCTTCATGGATACGATCACGGATCTAATTCCCGGCGCATCTTTTTATGAGCGCGAAGTTTTTGAAATGTTGGGTGTTCGGTTCTCCGATTCCCAACAAAATCAGCCTCTTTTGCTGCCAGATGATTGGGACGGACAACACTTCCCTTTGCGTGCAAAAGAAAAAGAAACCAAAAAACAGGGGGAACAATGAGCCGGTTTACTGTCCCTATTGGACCACAGCATCCCCTGTTGAAAGAGCCTCTTTCATTTCAGTTAACCCTGGAAGGTGAAGAAGTCGTTGATAGCGTCATTCGCTTGGGATACGTACACCGCGGCATCGAACGGCTCAGTGAAAAGCGCACTTACATCCAAAATGTGCATCTTGTGGAACGGGTTTGCGGTATTTGTTCCCATGTCCACACGACAACATACTGCATGGGGGTGGAATCGCTGGCAGGGGTCACAGTGCCAGTACGCGGATTGTATCTGCGCACCTTCTTTTGCGAACTGGAACGCATCCACAGCCACCTGCTTTGGCTGGGTGTGCTAGCAAAAAATTTAGGTTTTGATACAGTCTTCATGTACGCATGGCGCGATCGCGAGATCGTGCTGGATATCATGGAAGAACTTTCAGGGGGACGCGTATCGCACGCCGCCAATGTGATCGGGGGCGTACGGGTAGATATCAATGACTCGCAGCGAAAAACAATGACCGTTAGCTTGAAAAGCCTCTCTCAAAAGATCACAGATTTGCGCAACATCGTCGAACACGAAACCAATTTTCACGCACGCACGCGTGACATCGGCACGCTGACAGCAGAACAAATCCGCCAATATTGTATTGTCGGCCCGATCGCGCGAGCCTCTAACGTGGATGTAGACATGCGTCGAGATGTTCCATACAATCTCTATGAAAAATTTGATTTTTCCGTGATCACGCGCAGCGAAGGGGATGTTTGGGCACGCACGACTCTGCGCATCCAGGAAGCCCAGGAAAGCATCAAAATTTGCTTGCAAATCCTTGACTCCTTACCTCCTGGCGCAGTAGCGGTTCGAGCCAAAAGACGTGTGCCTCCCGGTGAAGTGATCTGCCGCTCTGAAGCACCCCGCGGTGAACTTCTCTATTACATTCAAAGCGATGGCAGTGATCGTCCTGCCCGCATAAAGATCCGTACGCCAACCCTGCCGTCTCTGGCGATCTTGCCTGACCTACTGCGAGGGATCAACATGGCAGATGTATCAGCGGTAGTCTCTGGAGTAGACCTGTGCATTGCCTGTGTAGACCGGTAAACATAAATAATCGGAAGAAATGATGCAATGGATAAACATGTCTTTTAAAGTATTGGTCTTCCCAGGCTTTGGATTCCTCTTCTGTCTGGCTATGCTGGCTGAGTGGATCGACCGCCGAATGATCGCACGTTTTCAAGGGCGCGTTGGACCTCCTGTGTTCCAGCCACTAGCGGATTTCATCAAGCTTCTGGGCAAAGAGGACCTACTTCCCACCGGGGTAAACGAAAAACTAATGGCTGCTCTACCGCTAATATCACTTGCGGCCTGCCTAACGGCAGGAATGTACATCCCTGTTGCCGGAGTTTCTGTCAACAATTTTGAAGGTGACCTGATCGTCGTTCTATTCTTGCTCTCCTTGCCATCATTGCTATACTTTCTCGCCGGATGGTCCTCAATAGGCATTTACAGCATTTTGGGTGGAAATCGGGCTTTACTGCAATTTTTCTCTTATGAAGTCCCCTTTTTACTTGCTCTCAGTGGTCCAGCAATTTTGAACAGTTCCTGGAATATTACAGATATCATGGTGAATCAGTCCACGTCGATATGGGCGATTTTCGTTCTACCTGTGGGATTCATGCTGGCATTTTTCGGCTTGATTGGCAAGCTGAAGCGCGATCCGCTCGATATTCCTAAAGCGCAGTCTGAAATAGTTGCTGGCCCGTTGACAGAGTTCAGCGGCCGCAAGCTGGCTATCTGGCATCTTGCCAACCAAATCCAAACTGTCGTAGGGATTTTCCTTCTGGTAGACACCTATTTTGGCGGCGGCGTAATTGAAAGCAGGCTGGCAACGTTTTTGTTATTCTCATTTTTAGCCTTGCTGATTCTGGTCAGTCTCTCAGTAATGAGTGCAATGTATGCCCGGCTCCGCATTGACCAGCTTGCTCGCCTCGGATGGAAAAGATTGATACCCTTATCATTATTACAGATTGCCTTTATTGTCTGGATGGGAAAAGGATTTTAAAATGGCAAAAAAGCTTTCTCGGATTTTTTTATTATCAAAGTTATGGGCTGTTTTTCTTGAAGGTCCCACTACTGGTGGCTATCCCTTTGAACCCCTGCAATTACCATCCGGCTTTCGCGGCAAAGTTGTGATGAATGCCCATTTATGTAATGGCTGTGGTCTTTGTGTGCAAGATTGCCCAGCCTCTGCGCTTAAAATTGAACGTTTCGACAAACAACATTTTCGCATTGTATATAACCCTGCACGCTGCGCCTATTGTGGACAATGCGAAATAAGTTGTCATCGGGGTGCAATTCATCTCACGAATGACTTTAATCCGGCTGTACAGCATATTGGGAACCTGATTGAAGTCCTCGTGGAACGCGGTTTGCCGAAAGGTTGAACAGGATACCAAGGTATTGGGAAAAGATTTAAATCTTGAATAATGCAAGCTCTTCTTCATATACATGTGTTTGGTTTTTACTGAAAGCTTATACCCAGGAAGAACATCCCTCATATAATAATGATCTTTGGGGATCATTTGAGCACGCACCTGCTTGCTACACAAAGCACGCAAGCAACCATTCGTTGTCGTGCGCTTAACGTTATGACGCATCAAGGGATGCCCGAGAGTTACCTGGCTGCATGATCAAAAGCTCGCAGATAGAGCAATGCGTGACTCGCTCTCCCTTTTGATGATTTATGCACCAAAGCCTTTGTAGACTACAAAGAACGCTATAATTGACGAATATCCGCTATACCAGTTTAGGAATAGAGGTAAAGCATGATCACAGTACACAAAGTCATAGAAACCCGCCCTAACCTGACCAGTGAGTTTGATCTAGGCCCGTTTGTTGCGCGCACAGAAAATATCGCTCGTGCTTATGCCTGGGGACAAAAAGTACACGCCGGACAAAAACGGTTGAGCGGCGAGCCTTATTTTGAAACCCACTGCGCCTGGGTGGCTGCACTGGTCGACAAACTGGTCGGCTATGAAGCATGGACAATTGCAGCATTATTACACGACTCAATAGAAGACCAGGATGAAAGCCTGGACAAGATCCGCAGCCATTTTCCAGGATCTTTGGGTCAGGAAGTCGCATATCTCGTGGATGGGGTGACTAAAATCAGTCAGCCGCAGGATGGGCATTCGCGGGAAATAGAAACCTTGCGAAAGATCGCCCGTTTCCAGGACCCTGGTGTATTTATCATTAAACTGGCAGACAAAAGCCACAATCTGCTCACACTGGCACACATGCCGCCCGAAAAACAAATCACCAAAGCTACCGAAGCGATCCGCGCCTACGGGAAACTGGCCGGCATCCTGAACTGTTACCGCTGGCGGCGCTGGATTGAGGACATGGCCTTCCCCTATGCAGAGCCGGAGACCTATGCCTTTGTCAAAGCCAAAATCGATAGTGACCCACGCCTACAGCCTGCGTTCGTCAATACAATGATGGAACGTTTGGGCAAGATCACAGAAGAGATTGGCGTCAACGGCGAAGTGCGCATCATGGTAGATGGATACTGGCAAGCATGGACCAAGCTGCGCAGGATGGCTCGCGCCCGTAAAACCTCAATGAATAGCTTTGCCGCACTTAACGATGTCATCAGCTTTCGAATAGTCCTGCATACAGAAGATGAAAATGACTGTTACGCGATGATTTCAAAAGTGAACCGTTTTCTCGGCAAGTATCTGGACAACAATCGCTTTGATGATTTCATCGCTTGCCCACAGAACGGCTACCGAGCCCTCCAAATTACTGCCTGGCTGCCCGAACAGGGCGCCATTGAAGTGGCTATTGCTACCGAAGACATGGAAGGGGAAAACAATTGGGGCGTGCTGCATGCCATGCAAAAAGGTAAAGACATCAGCAGGTACCGCCCGGTTGAAATCTTGACCCCCACAGGAGGCGCAAGGTTCCTGCCTGAAGGCTCAACTGTTTTGGATGCCGTCGCCTCTATTCAACAAGACCTGCTGCTGGACAAGATCAGCGCGGTGGAAGTAAACAGCAGTTTGGCCAGACTATCCGATCAGGTGCGCCCTGGAGACGTGGTTGAAGTGATCACAGCTGGAGACCGCATCACCCCCCACGAAAGCTGGTTGGATTTTGCCAATCTATCTACCGCCCGCATTCTACGCATTGTACTGGCACGAGAAGCTCTTAAACGTGATGCTCAACAGGGGCGGGTGCAGATAACGGCTATCCTGTCCGCACGCGGTGTCCTGAACCTGGAAGACGTGCGAGCGCTCGACTCTGATCTGGCAGACAATCTTCTACAGAAATTGGCCTGCGCCGGTTTAGATGACCTCTATGCTGCGGTAGGAAGTGGCGCCATCCGCCTCAATGACGTAGAAAACAGGCTGGATGAAACCGGCATCTCGCGAGAAGCACTGGATTGGACGACAATTAATATCGTCATCAGCCCGGAAGGCAACAAGCCGGGCGTGCTGGCAGAAATGGCAGCCATGATCGCCTTCGCTGGCGGAGACATCCTGCGTTCAGTCAACAACCCGCTGCCAAACGGCGGATTCACCATGCGCTTTGTCGTGCGCAAATTGACAGAAGAGAAAAGCAAACGCTTGCAGGAAGATTATTCAGATTGTGGAATCGATATTAAAACTTTTGAGCTGGTGTAAATATTAGTAATTAGATATATAGTATATTATGGTAATGAATGGTATAATATGCTTATGAAATTAAGCAAGTACGCGAGGCGAGTTGGTGTCCAATACCGGACTGCCTGGAATTGGTATCGGGCGGGAAAAATTGAAGGGTACCAGACAGAGACAGGAACAATCATTATTACCGAGTTGGATGGGGCTTCTCGACCACAAAGTAGTAAAACTGTACTATATGCTCGCGTATCCAGTCATACACAAAAGGCGGATTTGGAGCGGCAAGGGCAACGGT
>JAIOTF010000330.1 GCA_021107195.1 Anaerolineaceae bacterium
AGGGGGCTTACTTTTGTCATTTTTGAGCGTTGATTAACCTCAAAATTTCATGCGTAGGCCCTAATAACCAACCGCCCCGCGTTTTTTTTTGCAGGACGGTTGGTCTTTCTTTGGAGGAGAAAGAAAGTTGCTATTCGCAACAGTGGCGCCGGGAAGCCAGGCTGGCGCCTACCAGGAAGATACCAACAATGATTAGCGGTACGCCGACGATCGCACCGATTAGGGTCAGGCTGACGATGACACCGGCCAGGATCAGCACCATGCCGATCACGGCGGCCACGAAACGCCCGACAAGTTCAATGATGAAGAAAACCAGGTGGAAAATAGCCTTGAAGGGCCACATAATGATATTCAATAACCATTTCATTTCAAGACCTCCTTATCTCACTTTAATATACGCAGCATGTTGTGAAAAGTTGCAGGCTTTCATTTTCTGATTAGACGATCTGAAATTTAAATTTCACAAAACCGAGAAATTCCATCCTGACCTTCCTCAGAATTTGAGGAAGGTCAGGATGGGGTGTTTTTGATAGGCTGTTTACATTTCCAAAAAGTCTTTGACTTTATGGCAGGGAAAAGAAACAACCTCCCACAGATTCCGGAATCTGTGGGAGGTGTAAAATGGTTGATTTGTACTGCTGGCTGAATTATTCAACCACGATCTTGGTATAGATCGTTTGGTTATCATCCACGCCGAACAGGTCGCCGTTGGCATTCATCAACATCCAGTGAGCCACATACTCACCGGGTTGCTCTGGGGCGGTAAGTTCGACAAAGAGGTCGACGGTCTCTCCGGGCGGCACCTGAATGGGGATATTGGTTGCTGCGGGGGATTGCAGGTCATCGCCATGACTGAAAACCAGCTTGTAGTCGAGGGTCCAGGTAGACGTGCCGTTGTTGCGCAGTCGCCAGGTTTTGATGAAAGTTTCGCCGGCGGGGACCACAGTATCATCGGGAACAGTCACATCGGCCACAAATTTAGCTGAGTCTTGAAGTGGTTGCGCTTCCGTCAACCCGGCTGCTTGGGCATTGTCAAAAGTCTTCCAGTCAAAGGTGATCCCGTTGGCGGCGTCCATATCTTGGAACATGATGATGCCCGTGCGGCCATCGCTGGTTTGATAGCATACAAAATAGTCGATTGGATTGATCAAGCCAACCGTGTTGGTCAAAGAGGTGCTGTCACGGCATTGTTCAAAGCGGGGTTCGGTTTGGTAGACAAAATTGATGTCAAACGCAGCCGGCGCCACGGGCAGAAATCCCATTTGCTGTCCAGCGCCGCTGGGGTCGGGCTCCACCTTGAAGTCGCAGGCCGGGTCGTTTTCACTGGTTTGTTGGCCTGCGTCGAGATCAAAACAGGTTTGATAAGGCAGGAATGCGGCACTGCCGCTGGAAAAGAGGTTGGGGGCAGGCGGTTGTGGGGTGATCGCCGCGCTTTGTGCCTCCAGGGTTTGGGCGGCTTGCGTGCCGGCCAAAGTTTCCGGGGCAGGCTGGCCGGGTGTGGCGGCAGGCGCATTGCTCCGCGCACAGCCGCTCAAGGCGACTGCAACCAGCAGGATGAAGATACCTATGTGTTTTTTCAGTTTCATTTTTATCTCCAAAGTCATAAATCGTTCTGGAATATATTGTAGCCGAAGATGATGAAAACAGGATGAGGACTCGTTGGATGCTTGCGGATTTGAAAGGTTCAGGTAAAAAGACGCATCGTTTTGTGAAAATCGGATCACACAAAACGATGCGTATGGGTCTGGCGTTGATGGGTGACAAGAATCACAACAGAACCCAGGATGAATCTATATTGGGTTGGGCTCCCTCAAGATGTGAGGCTTGAGGGAGCTTCGTTCACCTGCGTGCTGGAGGGGTTTACGGAATGAATAAAACCTGTCCAGGATAGATGAGTGTTGAATAGAGACCGTTGGCAGCCATGATCGCCGGCCATTGCACACCATAGATCAGGCCGATGCGGAACAAGTTCTGTCCGGCGACGACGGTGTGATGTGTGTTACCCGGTATCAGAGTCGGGTAGGTTGTGGGGGATACCGGAGGAACACTCCCGCTGCCGGGAATATTGAGCACCTGGCCAACATAGATCAGCGTGGACGGCAGATTATTGTAGCTTTGGATGGTTGTCCACGGAAGCCCGAATTTCAGGCCAATGCGGTACAGGTTATCACCCGCCTGGACGACATAAGTTGTGGCAGTGCCGGGGATAACGGTGGGGCTGCCGGGACCTGGAGTGACTGTGGGGACCGAGCCGCCGCCCTGGATCGTGACAGAGGCGTTAGTTGTGCCGCCAGCGGCCAGGACAGACAAACCTTCCATGATCACATCGCTCGCCAGGGGCTGCACAAACAGGAACTGGACGGCAGTGCTGGGAGAGGTTGCTTTGGCCTTGAGTTGGATCTGCACCACACTGAAGGTGCCAGTTACTGATCCACCCGTTTTACCGGCTGCATAGCTGATTGTGCCAGCAGCGTTGTCATAGGTGTTTTGCACGACCAGATCCAGATCGCCCACTTGGGTAAGGGACATAACCTCAAGATAAGTGGGGTCAAATTGTAAGCTGACCTGTACCGTGTTCACCGACTGCGCGCCCGCCGCGACCTGTACTGAAAGGTTAAAGGTCTGGCCGACATTGACAGTGGAGCTTGCCGGGGTAAGGACCATGGTTGCTGTCCCCGCAGAAAGCGGGATAGCAAGGCCTTCATCGGCTGTTTCTGGTGCAGCAGAGTGCACCTCCATTTCACTCGCTTCTGGCTCCGCAACCTCAACCTCCGCAGGTGAGGTGCTTTTCAGCGTACAGGCTGAGAGCAAGACAGTAAAAACGAGTAGGAGCGAAAGGGTTTTTTTCATGATTCTCCTCCTTTTCCATAATTGGAAGCTAATAATGAGAAATCAACTGCAGATACACATCGATCTCCATTGAAATCCGCACGATAGTCATACCCTGCTGTTCCTTCGCAGGTACCGAAAGCTGCGCTGAGGATTGAAAAATCCGTCGCGCTGACATAATCATCCGTGTTGCTATCTCCTGCAAGTAGAGTGCCAACTTGCAAAGAGTTCTCACCGTTTTGCAGGGATATATCCCGAATCAGCGTGGAAAGTGTGTTTTCTCCTTTGATCCGGATTTCATAAATACCCGGTGCGGCGTTGATCGTGAAATTGCCGTTCTGGTCTGTTGTGGTGGTGAAGGTGGTGCCGCTGCCGGGCTGCCCGGAGACAGTCAAGGTAACCGATATATTTGTGATCCAGGACGGGTCTGGGGGCTCAGGCCGCGAGGGCAGATTTACGCTGCCTTTCAGGGCGGCTGTGTTGGCTCCGCTGGTGCCGGTGGAGATATTCAGGGAATTGCTGCGGTCAGAAATGATGCCATCGCGATAGGCTTCTATGGTGTAGGCATAGGTAACACCTGACAGCGGAGTGTTGTCAGTGTAACTGGTGGTGTTGGCAGGCAGGGTCGCCAGCAGCGTATCGTCGCGGTACAGGCGGAAACCCTCCTCTGCCTGAGAGTTATCTTGCCAGATCAGGTGAATCATCCCGGTTTCTGACGGGGCGCTGGACAGGTTGGCCGGGGCAGCGGGCTTGATGGTGAAGGTACGGGTGCTGCTCCATTCACTCTCCTGGTCGGCTGTGCGGGATTTGACCTTCCAGACGTATGGATAGCCAGCGGGCAGGGTCAGGCTGGCATTCGCCGCTGACTGCCAGCCGAAGGTTATGATACCCTGAGGCCCGCCGTTGATCTCGCCGTAATACTCGTCAGCCTCTCCGCTCCATGTAAAGTTGATCGTTTCTCCTTCGAGGAAAACCTGCTGGTTTTGCGGGCTGCTCAACAGCGGCGCATTTTCAGAGAATGCCTGCACGCTGTGCACGTATCTTTCGATGAAGCATTCGCCATAGCCGATCTTGAAATAGCCATGATCCTGGAAACTGGTGCCCCAACTGTTGCGGGCGATCCAATATCCGCCGGCATCGTTATAACCGACCAGCACAACAGCATGGTTGGCATCATTGTCGTTGGTGCAGCGGTAGACATCGTCATCCCAATGTCCGCCAAATTGGGACGCACCCAATCCATAAGCGGCAGCCAGCGGCCCTTTGCGGATCAAATACTGTTTGATGCTGGTCGAATCGGGCGGCACACGCTCAATGTTGTTGATCGTTACCAGACGGCTGGACCAATCACCGCAGCGGTTGTCGCAGGTGCTGTCGCTGCACACATTGAAGCCGTTGCTATAGGCGCAGTCGCTGGTGCAGAAGCCTTCACAGCCGCAGCTAACCCCGTCAATATAGGGCATACAGCTTTCATCCGGCACACCGTAATCGCGGAGATAACGCAGGGCGACGTATTCATCGCCGCCACAGCAGGAGCCTAACGGATTGCAGTCGCTGACCAGATATTGTTCCGACAGGTCAATGTTCAGATTGGGGTTGCCGCTTTCAATGCGGATGACAGCTTCTGCGGCGGCCACTGCCGAGAAGGCCCAGCAGCTTCCGCATTCGCGTTGGTCGCGAACAGGCGGCAGCCAGTTGTTCCCCATGTAATTGCGCCAGTCAAAGGATGATGGCACTTCAAATGGTGTTACGCCGTGGATTACGGTGAAGGATTGGGGTTCAAAGGGCAAAGTCAGGGCCTGATTATCACCGGTTTCACAAGGAGCCATTTTGCTGATCAGGTCGGTGAGAATGGTCATCTTTGCGATCACCTGGCCGTCATGATCCACACACACGGCGTATTCTGGCGTAAATTCATTTTCCCCATCCTGGACGAGCTTCACATCGTAGCCCAGCCGGGTGCATAGAGAAAATTTTGCACCGCATTTCCCTTCGAGAAAATCCCAGGAATCACACTGTGTGCCGTCAGGAAAGCGGCAGATGCTGTAGTCCCCGGAAGGAGCGGAGAATGTGGTGTAGGTATAGCCAAGTTCTTCACAATAAATAGCGGCAGGGTTGGCCATAGACAGCACAAGACTGCCGTCTGGTGGATTGTCCGGCGGCTGTGGTGATTCAGGATTCCGGGGAGCCGCAAGCAGGACAAATATGCCGATCCAGACGAATGTATGGAAGAAAATGCGGATTGTGCGTTTGGCGTTCATCCGATACCATCACATTCGTTATGTTGATCGAAACCTTCTTTCTATAATCATACACTAAAATCTTTCGTATAGGTTGTAGAATTCAGTGAAAAAGGGTGGAAAAGAGCCCGCCGCAGGCCTGGGAGAGGGGGTTTTTATGAAAAATATACTGGTTTAGTGGCAAAATGGAGCGGTTTTTACAAAATCCCCAAATCGTAGTAACGAATTCATTCGTTACCTGTTTGTTGTTTCACGAAGTGAATAACTGAAATTGTGCTTCCAAAATTTAATGTCTAATAAACATTTTCCCTTTCTTAATGAGGGGATGTTCACAGGGATTTCTTTGCCAGCTTCTTCTTGAGATGGCGCAGAGGGACGGTCTCAAACGTGCCCTGTACATTTTCGATGCCCTGTTCATACATGATGTTGAAGCCTTCCACCTCGTGCGGGTCGAAGTGCACCCCCGACAGGGAGCGGATATGTGCCCACACCTTGTCTGCCGGCCAGGCCAGACGATAGGGTCTGTCGGAGAAGAGGGCATCCCATACATCCACCACCGAGAAGATGCGCGCACTGAAGGGAATTTCCTCGCCTTTCAGGCCGCGCGGATAGCCTGAACCATCCCAATGTTCATGATGGCAATAGGGGATGTCCAAAGCACGCTTAAGAAAATCGATTTGGGAAAGCATTTCGTAGGCGTAGACCGGGTGCATGCGCATGACAACCCACTCTTCGGGAGATAGTTCGCCGGGTTTCAGCAGAATGGCATCCGGGATGCCCATTTTGCCGATGTCATGCAGCATCGCTCCGCGATGAATATGTACCAACTCTTCACTTGGTACTTGAAGCACTTCGGCCAGTTTGACCGTCATTTCTGTCACACGGCGGGTATGACCTTCTGTTTCCTGATCGCGTAGCTCGAGTGCCTTGGCCCAGCCTTCGAGGGTTTTGTTGTAAGCGCGGGTCAGTTCAAAGTTAGCTTCTTTCAGGGAATCAATCGTGGCATTATCTGTTTCGCGCAGACGATTGCTCAGTTCACGGGTAATGCGCAATGCCAGGTTCGGCTGGCGTTCCAGCAGCTCTTTGAAATCCGAATGATTCATTTGTAACAGTTTGGCGGGTGTGCGGGTAAGGACGGTGGCCGTGCGTAGACCGTCAGGATTGAGCAGGCTCATCTCGCCAATGAAATCGCCAGTTGTGAGTGTCTTGAGCAAGCGGTCACCGTGGATGCCCATCGATTTGATCACATCCAGGCTGCCTTCCAGGATGATGTAGAAATCAGTCCCATAGTCATTTTCACGGATCAGGACTGTATTGACCTCAACGTCAATACAGGTTAAAGCCTTTCCAAGAATCTGATATTCATGTTCTGGCAGGGTTTTGAACAACGGGATGTCTTTGAAGTAAAAATCATGAACCATGATGTGCGTTCCTTAGTTAAGGAAGATGATTGCTTCAAACGAAGCAATATGTATATCATAATGCCAACCTGTTGGGTTTGTCAAAACCATAAAAACGTTTTTCCCCTGAAATTCAGTCTAATCAGGAATGATGCGTCCTGCTGAGGTCAGTACCTGCAGCGCATCCAGGGTTACAAACAGGTTGGACTTGCGCTTGCTGGTGCCGCCCCAATCCACCAGGGTGCGTTGGGTGATGCGTTTGTCGGTCAGGCGGTAGTATTTCTGCTCGGCGGGGAAGCCGCCATCCGCCAGTCTTTTGGATTCGAGCACATCCAGCGCGGCCGCACAGCGGGGGTCATTGATGAAACCTGCTTCGCTTATCACCTTCAGGGCAAAGAGGATGTCGTAATGCCAGTAGCAGGGGTAATGCAGCAGGACGAAACTGGGATTCATGATCTCCCCGTCCTGCACGCGCTTGAAAAGCTGGCGTTTGAGGAAAATGTCCGCTGCCCGCTCAGTCGCCTGTGCGGCACGGTTATCGCCAATTTCCTGTGCATAGCGCGCCAGGGCACGCAGGGGGATCAGACTCTCCATGAAAGAGGATCGATTGACATCAGGCCGCTTGTCGCAATTCCAGCCGCCGTCGGGCCACTGCCAGTCGAGCAGGTGCTCGGCCAATTTGTGGCAGCTCTCATTTGCCAGACCCAGCACGAGCAGTGACCAGAGGGCATTGCCAGCTATTGAAGCGCAGTTGCGCACTTTTCCGGCGATGGTACGCACCGGCTGGTTGAGGAGCCATTTCAGTTCCTGTTCAACCAGCGGCTTCAGGCCGGGGTCATCTGATGGGTAGTGGAGGTCAGCCAGTATTGACAGGATCCAGTGTGCGCCGTCCCATTTTGCATAGGCGTGATGGGGGATCGTGCCGTCCGGCTGGCGCTCCGACAAAAGCTGTTGGACGCGCGGTGACGTGCGGATATCTTCTTGCAGTTGGTGCATCTCATCTGCAGCCGGGTCCGCTCCCAGCAGGTAAAGCCGGGTTTGATAGCGGATGGCGGCTTCGGGGGAAGCCAGTAAATTTTCGATCACAGGTTGCATGTTGAGAAACCTCCTCTATCAATATTGATTATATAGGGATTTTGGAATCGGGAATGAGAACCAGGTGCGTGATCAAAGCAGTTTGTTTTTGCCACGGGCTGCTTATGGTATAGTGGTTTTAAAGTTCCATATTGCTGCCATTTTCGTGAGGGTGCATGGATCAGACAAAGTCAAATCACAATGCGCTGGAAGTGTTTTTATTGTTTTTGAAACTGGGAACGGTCAGCTTTGGCGGTCCGGCAGCGCATATTGCTTTGATGGAATAGGAAATCGTTCACAAGCGCAAGTGGATCAGCCACGATTATTTTTTGAATGCGCTTGCTCTGACCAATCTGGTGCCTGGCCCCAACGCTCTGGAAATGGCAGTTCATTTGGGATATTGCCGTGCCGGATGGTTGGGACTGCTGCTGGGGGGTGTGGCCTTCATGGTACCGGCTGCGTCGATCAGCTTGCTGTTGGCGGTGGGCTATGTGCAGTGGGGGAGTCTGCCGGCGGTGGAGGCGGTTTTCTACGGGATCAATCCGGTCATCGTTGCGATTGTGCTTTTCTCTGCTTATCGTTTGGGAAAATCCAGCTTCAAGAACATAGCGATGGCTGTTTTAGGAACTGGCTGTTTGGCGGCGGCGTTGCTGGGGGGTAATGAAGCGATCATCCTGCTGGGCGCAGGTGCCGCGGGGATGCTGCTTCATTTGCTGCCGCATATCCCTGGAGGTTTGGCCGCCGGCGTTTGGATGATGGGGCCGCTCAACGAGGAGATGCCGGAAAAGCTGTTCAAGCTTTGGCTCTTCTTTTTAAAAGTAGGCGCATTGCTGTTTGGGAGCGGGATGGTCTTGTTTGCTTTCATTCAGCGAGACGTGGTGAACCGTTTTGGCTGGCTCAGCCAGCAGGAATTGATCGATGCGATCGCTGTTGGTCAGATGAGCCCGGGACCGGTATCTTCCTCAGCTACCTTTATTGGATATCTTGTGGCAGGCCTGCCCGGGGCGCTGTTGGCAACCCTGGGAATCATCACCCCATCCTTTTTAATTGTCAGTTTCCTGAGCAAAATCCTGCCTGTCTTGCAGCGCTCCAAACTTGTGCAGGCCTTTCTGAACGGGGTTACAGCCGGTGTGGTGGCGTTGATCGTTTCGGTGGGGATTGCCTTGATGCGAACGGCGATTTCTGACATTTGGAGCCTGCTCATTTTTCTGGGCGCCTGTGCAGCGCGTTTGTTCACAAAGATCGATACGATCTGGCTGGTTCTGGTCGGCGCAGTGCTTGGTTTTCTGTTGCAGGGTGTTTAGCTTGTATTTTTGGCTCTCGATATCGATACGAACTGTCCACTTGACCAGGTCGTAACCTCGCCAGTGCGGTAGTGTGCTGCATGGTGCAGTTCCCTTACCATAGGAGTACCTTCTGTACCATTTTTCACCCTTGAGGCCGGAATATCTTTGCCCGGTCGATTGAATGTTTTCCACAGACTTGATATTATGGTGAGGAAGTGCTGTTTAGAAAGGTTGAGATGAGCCTGGCCGTGCAGGCTATGCTGTAGTGGAAAATGCCAAAGGAGGATTGCCCATTGAGCGCCAGCGCTCGCTTTCGGGTGTTGTGTGCTCCGCCCTGGCTGATGCCTCAGCTACAGAGGCGCAAGCAGCTATCTGTGGGCGGCGCATTATCGGCCAACGCAGTTCGTCTGCGGGCGGCATTTTCCTCACCACCTTCGTTTGGAGAAAAGGCTTTTGTCATTATTTTCCTGGCAGCCAGGTCATTAAACAGGAGTGAACGATGAAATCAAAGAGACCCATTTTATTCGTGTTGTTGCTGTTCGTGATGGCGGGATGCGCCGGACAGGGCAAACAGTTCAGGCCGGTAACGATTGTCGAGGTGGAAGAAGTTGCCGCTGGATCGATTGAGGAAAGTCTGTCTCCTGAGGACAATGTTCCGCTTGTGATCGAGTGGGAGGATCGGGAGATCTTCCGTCCGGGGCTGATTGCCGAAGAGCAGGCAGTGCTTGACGATCTGGAGGGCGCCAGCATTTACCATATTAAGCTGGACATCCCAGATGATCTGGAAGTATTACAAGGCCATTTGGAAGTTCAATATACCAATCGTGAAGATACTGACCTGGAGCAGGTGTATTTCCGCCTGTATCCCAATGTGTCGGGCGGGAAGATCATGGTCAGCAATGTGCTGGTGGATGGGAAAACTGTGACGGCATCGGAGCAGTTCGGCAAGAGCGCCCTGCGCGTGCCGCTGCCTGAACCGCTGGGGGTGGGTGAGACTGTGCTGATCAGCATGGACTTTGCCGATGACTTGCCGCGCGAGATGGGCGGGAATTACGGTCTGTTTGGTTTCTTTGACAACGTGATGGTGCTGGATGAATTCTATCCGGTCATTCCAGCCTATGACGAAGAAGGCTGGAATGTGGAAGTGCCGCCTCCGGCTGGGGATTGGACGCATTTTGATGCCAGTTTCTATGTTGTGGAGGTAACCGCCCCGGCAGACCTGGTACTGGCAGCATCCGGTCAGGAGGTAACTCGCACTGAAGAAGACGATCGTCAGGTGGTTACGCTGGCTGCCGGCCCGGCCAGAGATTTCTATATCGCCGGCAGCACGGATTTTATCAAGGTCAGCCAGCAGGTGGGTGAGACTACGGTCAATAGCTATGCGCTGTCTCACTGGCCGGATGGTGCGGCATTGGCTTTAAAGATTGCCAGTGATGCTTTGCAGGTGTTCAGCACGCGTTTCGGGACTTATCCGTACGCTGAATTTGATGTGGTCTCTACACCGATGCTGGCTTTGGGTATTGAATACCCGGGTATCACCGGTATCACTTTGCAGGAATATGACCTGGAAGGCACGATGTATGGTACCCCGGTACGGGTGATGCTTGAAACGACTGTGGTGCATGAGGTTGGTCATCAATGGTTCTATAACGCGGTTGGCAATGACCAGGTGGATGAACCCTGGCTGGATGAGGCTGTGGTGCAGTACATCACGTCCTTGTATTATGTAGACCTTTATAATGAGAGTGCAGCCGAATCGTACCGGCAGGGAGGCTGGTACGGCCGCTGGGATCGTGTGGATCGGGCTGATGTGCCCATTGGCCTGCCTTCTGCGGATTATGAAGAAGGGTATTATGTGCCGGCTGTCTACGGCCGCGGACCGGTTTTTATGCAGACTCTGGCTGAAGAGATGGGCCAGGAAACTTTTGATGCTTTCTTGCGGGAATACTATCAGGCGCATAAATGGAGCATCGCCCAGGGCGGGGATTTCCGGCGCATGGCAGAAGAGCAGTGCGATTGTGATCTTGAGCAGTTGTTCGTCGATTGGGTATACGCGAAGTAACTCAAAGTTTTGTTTTACATACAAATTGATATTCCGTGAAGAAGTTCTTGCTGGTGACAGGGACATCTTCATTTTGTTTTAAGGCAGCAATTCTCAATTTAGATTTGTAGTAACGATTTTAATCGCTAATTTCAAACTTTTAATGACTGAAGTCGTTACTATAACAGCGCCATTTTCAGTATATTGAGGATTGCTGGTTTTAAGGACAGCCACTTGACAAGGCGATTAAACAATGATACAGTAATACTAAGATACAGTTATACTATGATACAGTAATATAAAACGATATGGGAAAAACTATGTTTGACAAAATTGAAGTCAATTTTCACAATAAAGAACCGCTCTATTATCAGATTGAAGAGCAGATTAAATATCTGATTACCGCCGGACAGGCGAAACCGGGCGATCAACTGCCCCCTGTGCGTGAAATGGCAGATGTGTTGGGGATCAATTTCAACACCATTGCGCGGGTCTACCGCCGTTTGGACCAGCAGGGGTATGTCTCTTCCCAGCGTGGGCGGGGCTGCTATGTGCTCGACCGTGAGGTGCCGATTGAAGAGGAACGCCGTAAGCGGTTTGAGTACTTGGCGGAGAATTTCGTCCGTCAGAGCCTGGCGTTGGGCATCAGGAAAGATGAAATCCGCAGCGAGGTGCTGCGTGAATTGACGAAAAATTAGAGGATTCAGGAGAGAGCAATGTTTACATATAAACCAAAAGAAACATATTTGACAAAAAGTTTGATTGTCGTGGTGCTACTGGTCATTGGCGTGTGGATCTGTCTCTATGTCCCCCTGTATTTCATTTTGAAGGATGAGCATGTGGTCAACTACGCCAGCAAGGCTTTATTCTGGTCTATCGGATCTAATCTGGTATGGGGCATCCCGCTCTTCCTGGGTCAGTTTCCCGTCTACAAACGCTATCGCTATGACTTGCTGGATGATGAGATCGTCGTTCATGCTGGCTGGCTGGTACAGAAGGTGCGTCATGTGCCCTATCGTATGGTGACAAATATCGAGATCAAACGCGGTTTGCTCGATCGTTGGTTGGGCATCGGCACGCTGAATATTGAGACTGCGGGTAATTCTGATCCCAACCAGAAAGCCGAAGCGCAGTTGCTGGGGTTGGCAGATGTCGATGGGGTGTATGAAGAAGTTGCTGGCTGCTTGCGTGCTTTTGATGAGGCCCAGCAGCGTCCATCGTGGGAGCGCACTCGCCGCCCGGCGAGTGGGGCCGCTGATGCTGGCTCTGATGGAGATGTCTTGCAGGCTATCCTGGCTGAGTTGAAGACGATCAATGAGAAAATGAAGGAGTGAGGGGCGTCTCTCTCCCCAAGCTCCTGCTGCGCAGGAACTTTGCCCCTCTCCCGCTTGCCGGGAGAGGGGCTTTCGTAGATCTCGCATATTGAGTCTGTTGATATGTGAGAGGTTTTTTTGAGATGTTGTGGGGGGCGAAGCATGCTTCGCCCCTACGATTCCGAACGCTATTACTCCGCCTGCGCCTGCCCGCGG